>PMBW01000298.1 GCA_003153075.1 Dehalococcoidia bacterium
AGGTCCCTTTCGACCGCAGTTGAAAGGGATGCACTTCAGGCGAAATACCCGCAGGTTGATTATTTATCACAGCTGGTTACTCACCACTCATTACTCACAACTGATAACTATGCTATAATCGTGCCAATGGTAATAGATTTTCACACTCACATCGTGCCGCCGAAGGTCAAGCAAAACCGTGACGATTATGCCCGCAAGTGCGGCAGTTTCGCGTCGATCTACTCCGACCCGAAAGCCAGGCTGGCGACGGCGGAAGAAATTATCGCCGCGATGGACAAAGACGGCATCGATATTTCCGTAGCGCTCAATTACGGCTGGTCGACGCAAGCGTTGTGCATCGAGGTCAATGATTATATATTGGAGTCGGTTGCGCGCTATCCAAAGCGGTTGGTCGGGTTCTGCAGCGTTGTCCCTGCCGAAGATGATTCAGCGTTGCGGGAAGTGGAACGCTGCATCAAAGGTGGCGCCAAGGGCATCGGGGAGTTGCGGCTGGACACCCATTTAAAGCGGAAGAACGCGATCGAAACGATCAGGCCCATAGTTGACATAATAGTAAAGAATAACATTATATTATTAACCCATGCCTCTGAGCCGGTGGGGCACCAGTACAAAGGAAAGGGTGAAGCTACCCCTGATTTGTTGTATGCGCTGATTACCAGCTTTCCGGATCTGAAACTGGTTTGCGCGCACTGGGGCGGCGGTTTGCCTTTTTACGCTTTAATGCCGGAAGTGAAAGCAGCATTGAAAAATGTCTATTTTGACACTGCGGCCTCACCGTACCTTTATATACCACAGGTGTACGGCCAGGTGGCGCAGTTGGTCGGCGCGGAGAAGATCCTGTTCGGCAGTGATTATCCCCTGATCCCCCAGCGGCGTTTTCTGAAAGAGATCAATGCGTTGGATCTGTCTGCGGGTGTGAAAAAGAAAATCCTGTACGGTAACGCGAAAAAGTTATTGGGGATGTAGGAGTGTAACTCAATGGCTCCGATACGGGCCTTCATCGCGGTTGAATTACCGGAAGAATTGAAAAAAGAACTGGCTGCGCTCGAAATGCTGTTAAAGAACAACGGGCCGCCAATAGTGAAGTGGGTCGACCCGAACAGCATCCACATTACGCTCAAATTCCTGGGGGAAATAGCGACTGAAAGCGCGGAGGAATTAATGCTGGCGTTGGAAGAAGCCGCGCAGGGGGTTGCGCCTTTTAAACTGGAAGTGCGGAAACTGGGCGCTTTTCCGGCGCCGGACAGGCCGCAGGTGATCTGGGTAGGGGTAAAGGGCGCAGTAGAGAGAATCAACCAGTTGCAGCAGCGTATCGAAAGCAACTGCGAACAACTGGGTTTTTCCCGCGAGAACAGGCCATTCACCCCGCATCTGACACTGGGGCGCGTGCGCGATGATGCCCGTCCGAATGAGCGTCAAAGACTGGGCAAGCTGCTGATGGAAACCAGTTTTACCGCATCGCATGATGTTGATGTTACCGAAATCAATCTATTAAAAAGCCAGCTGACTCCGGCGGGAGCAATTCACACGGTTATCGGTACGGTGAAGCTGAAATAATATACCCATCACGAACTTAACAACAATGCGGGTTGGCATCCGGGATACCAACCCGCACTTTTTCATTATCACTAATATAGCAGACCAGCCGGTAAACCGGATACTAATCTTAACCTACTATTTTTACACCCGCAGGCAAGACAAATGTGCTGTCGGGAATAGCGTTAAAATTGTAGTTTTTATAATCGATTGTATAGCTGCCTTGCGCTGATGTCATCGCCGCCTTCATGGCCAGGCCTTTTGCTTCCCATATCCAAATTTTTGTCGTTGTGCCGTTATTAGTATATTGTATTATCTGGCATAAATTCCCACTGATTGTTTCGGTACCGAGAACTACAGGATTATATTGCAAAATAGAATTAGGGTCGCCCATTATTGATTTCGTAGATGGGTCTATTGTGCCTTTATTCGCCATATTTTGTGCCGGATAATACAGATAATCGGTTTTAGCGTCAAAATCTATTATCTGGATCATCTCTTGTCCTTGTACATTAGCATCCAACTTCATTTTATTGTGGCTGACCCAAATATGCGTTGTAGTTGTTCCATTCGCGGCAGAAGGTAATGTCGTAGTAACTGCCATTGTTTGCACCATATCGCATTGCCAGGAAGATATTGAAGTTGCGCGCCCCAGGATATCAGCTAACGCTCCGCCGGACTTAACCGCGGTTGTCGCTGCCGTTGTTTTTGTGCCGGAAGTCGCAGCTGCAGCCGTTGATTGCGCAGTTGTCGTTCCTGTTCCCGAGCCGGAAGAACAGGCCGCCAGTGACGCCAATACTCCAATTATTACGGTAATCATGCCTAATCTTCCAATTTTTTTATTCATCTAAAATTACTTCTCCTCTTTACTATTATTTAGTGAGTTATCCGTATCAGGTATATTTAGGTATACCAATTTTCACATATTACAATGATTGGTTATTATTGTCAACCGGTTTAATCCGGATATTTTGGCCGGTTTTATTTTATTAAACAGCGGTGTTAAGCAACGGCCGGACTATCTATAAAGTGACATTTGCAGCCGGCTCCGGTTAGCTAACAATAAGATGATGCCCTTTCATATGAGAATTCGCAGTGAAATATTCCCTGAAAAGAACTCCTTTTGCGCACAAAACCAGACTGAAAATATGCTTATACAGTCTTGAAAATCAGTCAGGTTCGTTGTATACTTGTTAATGATTTAATCAGGTTGGGAGGTGGACTTCGTGGAACAAAACAATTTCCCCAAATGTCAGAAATGCAAGGCGGGTGACCTTGTTCCCTTATCTGACTTCGGCAGTCAAGGCGCAACGATCAATTACAAAGCCTGGGTTTGCACAAATCCGGCGTGTGGTTTTAACTTAAAGATCAGAAACGGCGATGTATATATGGACGAGCCGATCATGAGCGGCGCGATGCACAGCAATAACCGAGCCCGGCAATAATAGAACCTTAGGACTTAACGGATGGTGAGTGTGCTTCCTCAATTGAACGGACTCAAAGGGGCAGCACTGGACTTTTTGTTCCCGCGGTTTTGTGTAGGTTGTGGCAAAGAAGGCGATTTTATATGTGCCGCATGTGCGGCCTCGCTGGCGCGGATTGAAATGCCGGTTTGTGAAAAATGCGGCAAGCCGCAAACCGCCTCCCCGCATGAAACCGATTCGCTTTGTCCTGTTTGTGTTAATTGGCAATCGGATATCGATGGAATCCGTTCTCCTTTCCGCTTTGAAGGCGTGATCAGGAATGCCGTCCACGAGTTCAAATACCGTAACCTGCGGGCAATGGCCGGTCAACTCGCGGCGTTTCTGGCAGATTACCTTCAGGAGAATCCCATTCCCTACGATGTTTTAGTGCCGGTGCCCCTGCATACAAAAAGATTGAGAGAACGCGGCTATAATCAATCCGGGCTTTTGTGCAGCGAACTGAGCAAACTGACCGGCATACCGATCAACGTTACTTCTTTGCTCCGGAGTGTTTATAATGTTCAGCAGGCTAAAACCGCCAACGTCGAGGAAAGAAGAAAGAATGTCATCGGCATCTTTAAAGTTGCAGATGTTGACTTGCTTGAAAAAAAAGTATTATTAATTGACGACGTAACTACCTCGGGCGCCACTCTAAATGCCTGCGCCTCAGTTTTAAAATCAGCCGGCGCTGCATCGGTATGGGGACTGACGCTGGCGAGAGAAATTTAGTCAGTAAATATCTGAATTTAAAAATAATAATAGAGGAGTGTGAAAGATGGACTTAATTATCACAGGTCAGAACATCGATGTATTACCCACGGTGAAAGACTACATTGAAAAAAAGTTCGGTAAACTGGACAGGCATTTCCAGAGTATTAATAACACAAAAGTCGAACTGAGTGAGCAAAAAACAAAGTCCGTGGATCAGCACTACCGCGTGCAGGTAACAATGGATGCCAACGGCACTTTATTACGGGCAGAGGAAAAAGCCGAGAATTTACTGGTCGCTATTGATAAAGTAGTGCCCGTCATCGACCGCCAGATCGAACGGTACAAGGGCAAGTTCACGAAGAAAGGTAATAAAAACGGCCCGTCCATCAAGTCCAAGCTAAATGAAGAGCCGTCTCCCGAAGTAGTGCGAACCAAGCGCTTTATTATGAAACCAATGACAGTGGAAGACGCCGTGATGCAGATGGAATTGCTGGGGCACGACTTTTTCCTGTTCTATAATTCTGCCACCAAAGAGTATAATCTCCTTTACCTCCGGAAAGACGGTAATTACAGCGTAATTGAACCGGAGTTAGAATAAACAGGAAATCGGCATGACGCGAGTAATTGGATTGACCGGCGGTATCGGCAGCGGGAAAAGCACGGTGTCTCAGTTCCTGGCGGAGTTGGGCGCTGAAATCGTGGACGCGGATAAAATCGGCCATATGTCCTATCTGCCCGGTACCGATTCCTGGCGGGAACTGGTAAAAACCTTCGGTA
>PMBW01000340.1:0-2026 GCA_003153075.1 Dehalococcoidia bacterium
TTCCCTCCGATAAGCGAACATTTCTAAATATTGTGAATAACAGAACATCAAAACTAGCGGCTTTATGCGAACTTTTAGGTACTCAAGCCATTCCTTTGAGTAACGTGATCGCATTTGGTGATGACTTGCCGGATCTGGAGATGTTGCAGGCCTGCGGTATATCGGTCGCTATGGCTAACGCGATACCGGAAATAAAATCGGCAGCGCAATATCAAACCGCAAGCAACGACGATGATGGCGTGGCTGTGGTTCTGGAAAGGATGCTGAAGCAGTCTCTGTAGGGTGGGTGAAGACCGCCAATCGTTCCCCGCGATTATTAAAATCAATCACTGGATTCAGTTTTTTAACTGGATGGAATTCCTTCCCCATTGTATTCACTCCTAGCGCATCTTGATTATTGATGCTTGAATATTTAAGTCATCTCTCATCACTCATAACTGGAAACTCAAAACTATCCTCCCCCAGTTGACAACTACTCGGGAATTATGTTATCTTAGACTATCATGACTATTAAGACGTTCTCCATCCTGCTTATCGTTACATACTCAAGCCATTGAGTGGGTTCGTCTCTTGCGTAATAGGGGCCGTCCCACAGGGACGGCTTTTTTTGTTTATGGGAATAAGGGGGAAATATTATGAGAAGCGATGTAATTAAGAAAGGAATCGAGCGTGCCGGGCAGCGGGCTTTACTGCATGCTGTCGGCGTCAGCCGCGATGATATGCAAAAGCCGTTCATCGGCATCGTCAATAGCTATAACGAGATTGTTCCGGGGCATATGCACCTGGATATTATCGCCAAAGCCGTGAAAGAAGGCGTCCGCGCCGCCGGCGGCGTTCCGTTTGAAGTCGGCACGATCGCTATCTGTGACGGCATCACGATGAACCACGCCGGTATGAAATACAGCCTGCCCAGTCGGGAATTGATCGCTGATTCTGCCGAAGTGGTGGTTGAAGCGCATGCTTTTGATGCGCTGGTCTTTATCCCCAACTGCGATAAAATCATCCCCGGTATGCTGATGGCCGCGGTCAGACTGAATTTACCCGCGATTTTCATCAGCGGCGGTCCTATGTTAACCGGGCATATCACCGTTGACGGCAAGACGAAAGATATTGATCTGATCTCCGTTTTTGAAGCGGTCGGCAAGGTTGCCGGTAAGAAAATGACCGAAGCCGAACTATCGGAAATGGAAGAGCTGGCCTGTCCCGGTTGCGGCAGTTGCGCCGGTATGTTCACTGCTAACACTATGAACTGCCTGATGGAAGCGATGGGTATGGCCTTACCCGGTAACGGCACGATTCCGGCGGCTGATTCCCGGCGTGTACACCTCGCCAGAAAAGCGGGCGAGCAGATCATGACTTTGTTGGCGAAAAATATCCGGCCGCGAGATATTGTCAATCAGCAATCGTTGGAAAATGCCTTTGTTGTGGATATGGCATTAGGCGGCAGCACTAATACAGTCCTGCATCTGCCTGCGATCGCCAGTGAAGCCGGGATCAAGTTCCCGTTGAAAAAGATCAACGCAATCAGTAAAAAGACGCCTTATCTCAGCAAGCTCAGTCCTGCCGGTGAAAATCATATTCAGGATCTTGACCGTGCGGGCGGTATCCCGGCAATAATGAAAGAGGTGAAAAACCTGTTGCATCAGGACTTGATGACAGTCACCGGACAGACAATTGGCCAAAATATCGCCGGCGCCAAAGTGCTGGACCGTGAAGTGATCCGCACGAAGGTCACAGCGCATTCGCAGACCGGCGGCCTGGCCATCCTGTTTGGCAATATCGCCCCGGACGGCGCGGCGGTCAAAGCTGGTGCTGTGCCTGCAGGAATGTTGAAGTTTAAAGGCCCGGCGCGGGTTTTTAATTCCGAAGAGGAAGTTACTCCCGCCATTATGCAGGGCAAGATTAAACCGGGTGACGTCGTCGTTATCCGTTACGAAGGCCCGAAAGGCGGCCCGGGCATGCGTGAAATGCTTACGCCCACTTCTCTGCTCGGCGGCATGGGATTGATCGATTCCGTGGCGTTAAT
>PMBW01000340.1:2032-8926 GCA_003153075.1 Dehalococcoidia bacterium
ATTGCAAACTGAATGTGGAACTCACCGATGAGGAAATTGCCGCGCGTATGGCCAAAGTGGCGAAATTCGAACCGCGGGTTAAAACCGGTTACCTCAGCCGCTATATTGAAAAAGTCGGATCAGCCAGTAATGGGGCGATCTTTGAAAAATAAAAGGGGACGATGACGATGAAGATGACGGGTGCGCAGATTCTACTGGACGGATTGGTAAAAGAAGGGGTAGATACAGTTTTCGGTATCCTGGGCGGCGCCGTTCTGCCTCTTTACGATACCTTGCCGCAATTTCCGCAAATCCATCATGTGCTGGTCAGACACGAGCAGTGCGCGGCGCACGCCGCCGAAGGCTATGCCCGCGCGGCCGGTAAAGTGGGGGTTTGTTTTGCTACTTCCGGTCCCGGCGCCACTAACCTGGTGACCGGCATTGCCAATGCATATCTCGATTCTTCACCGATGGTGGCGATCACGGGGCAGGTCGCCCGCCGTTTTATCGGTAAGGATGCTTTTCAGGAAGTGGATATTACCGGTATCACCCTGCCGATAACGAAACATAACTACCTGGTCCGTGATGCCTCGGCGCTGGCTAAAACGGTTAAAGAAGCCTTTTATATTGCGCGTACCGGCCGTCCTGGTCCTGTTCTCATCGATATCCCGAAGGATGTCTTTACCGAAGAAATAGAGTACCGCGCTCCGGGCAAAGTAGAATTAACGAATAAATTAACGGTCAAAGGTCATCCGGCGCAGATCCAGAAAGCCGCTGCCATGATCAATGAGGCGCATAAACCGCTGATTATCGCGGGCAGGGGTGTGATTATCTCGGAGGCTTTTACCGAGCTGAAAGAGTTAGCCGAGAAAGGTCAGATACCGGTCGTCACCACGCTGCTCGGCCTCGGTTGCTTCCCTGAATCACATGTTTTAAGCTACCGCTGGTTGGGGATGCACGGCATGGGTTATACCAACCTGGCGGTTAATAGCGCCGATGTCATTATCGCCATCGGTATGCGATTTGACGACCGCGCCACCTCGGAAGTAAATACCTTCGCGCCGAATGCCCGTATCATCCACATCGATATCGACCCGGCGGAAATCGGCAAGAACGTTACTGTCGATGTGCCGATTGTCGGTGATGTCAAGGCAGTCTTGGCGCCTTTGAATAAATTAATTAATCCCACGCAGCACGGGGAATGGCTGCATCAACTCGATACCTGGCGGCGGGAACATCCCTCTACCGATATCCGGGAGAGCTCTTCTGTCCTGCCGCAATATGTGATTCACCAGATTTATGAAGCGACTAAAGGTGATGCCATCGTTGTCACCGGTGTCGGACAGCATCAGATGTGGGCGGCGCAGCATTTCCTGTATAACACGCCGAACAGTCTGATCTCTTCCGGCGGCCTGGGTACGATGGGCTTTGGTTTACCTGCCTCTGTTGGCGTAAAAATGGGACGTCCTGAAGCTAAAGTATGGTGTATTGACGGCGACGGCAGTTTCCAGATGACCCTGCATGAGCTGGCGACCATTGTCCAGGAGAAATTGGCTATAAAAATCGCCATTATCAACAACGGCTTCCTTGGGTTGCCGCGGCAATGGCAGGATTTACTGTATGGAAAACGTTTCGTCGCATCGCCGCTATATGGGCCGGATTATGTGAAAATAGCCGATGCCTATGGTATTCCGGGCCTTAAAGTCAGACGCAAAGAAGAGGTGATTCCGGCGATCGCCAAGGCGATAGAATACGACGGACCTTTCCTTATTGACTTCGGTATTGACCCTGAGGAAAATGTCTATCCGTTCGTGCCTCCGGGAGCATCGCTTGAAGAATTCCTGGAAATACCGACAATGGAATTGCCCAAGAAGGAGGAAGCTTTATGGCAACGACAAAGCACACGCTAGTCGCTTTAGTAGAAGATAATCCCGGTGTCCTGAACAGGGTCGCCAGTCTTTTCCGCCGCCGCGGTTTTAATATTGATAGCATTACCGTCGGGCAAAGCGAAACACCGAATATCTCCCGTATGACCATCGTCGTGGATGGGACAAATACATCCGTGGAGCAGGTGCGCAAGCAGCTCGATAAGTTGATTGAAACAGTGAAAGTCACGGATATTACCGGTGACAATATTGTGGTGCGGGAATTGGCGCTTTTCAAGGTTAAAACAACCTCTGCTAACCGCAGTGAGGTGATACAAATCGTAGATATATTCCGCGCTAACATCGTGGATGTATCCTCCGATTCACTTATGGTTGAAGTAACCGGTGATGAGGATAAGCTTAATTCACTGCTTAAATTGCTGGCCACTTTCGGTGTTAAAGAAGTGTGCCGGACAGGGCGCATCGCGATGACGCGCGGTGTTATAAATGAAACAGCGCACCGGACAGGAAAACATCCGGAAGCCGCCGAGGAGAAGAAAACATGAGTACTGATAAAGTAATTATTTTTGATACCACATTGAGAGACGGCGAGCAGGCCGCCGGCGGGACATTGAATATCCAGGAAAAATTGGAGATTGCCCGGCAACTGGAAAATCTGGGAGTGGATGTCATTGAAGCCGGTTTTCCCGCTGCCTCGCCCGGTGATTTTGAGGCGGTCAGCGCTATTGCCGGTGAAATCCGTAAACCGGTTATCTGCGCGCTTTCTCACGCCAACCCAAATGCCGTTGATAGAGCCGCCGAAGCTGTGAAAATGGCGGCACACCCGCGTATTCATATCTTCTTGTCGTCTTCTGAAATTCACCTGGTACATCAATTGAAGAAGAGCCGCGAGGAAGTTATCGAAATGGCTTGCAGCATGGTAACGCGGGCGAAAAAAATGGTTGATGACATCGAATTTTCCCCGATGGATGCCAGCCGCACCGAACCGGCCTACCTGTACAAAATTATTGAAGAAGTGATCAAGTGCGGCGCGACAACAATTAACGTGCCGGATACCGTCGGCTATGCGATACCGGGAGAATTCGGGGACTTGATTGCCGGTATTTTCAAGAATGTGCCCAGTGTAAGCAGGGCCATTATCAGCGTACACTGTCACAATGATTTAGGCATGGCTACTGCGAATAGTTTAATGGCAGTAAAGAACGGCGCGCGCCAGGTGGAATGCACCATCAACGGCATTGGGGAAAGAGCCGGTAATGCCGCTCTGGAAGAAGTTGTGATGGCGATCAAAACCCGCAGCGATTTCTTTGATCTGAGTACGGGTGTCGATACCACGCAGATTTACAAGACCAGCCGCCTGGTCAGCGAGATGACCGGCTTTATTGTGCAGCCGAATAAATCGATAGTCGGCGCCAATGCGTTCCGTCATCAATCGGGTATTCATCAGGACGGGGTGTTGAAGATGGCGCGGACTTATGAAATCATCGACCCGCACGTCATCGGTCTGCCGTCTAACAGTCTGATTTTGGGCAAATTGTCCGGACGCCATGCTTTTAAAGAGAGACTGGCGGAATTGGGTTACACTCTGGACGATGCTGCGTTTCAGCGTGCCTACAGCGCGATTATTGCCCTGGCAGATAAAAAGAAAGAGGTCACCGACAAAGACATTGAATCGGTGTTGGCGGAAGATAAGCGCATGGTTGCGGACACCTATCACCTGGATCGTATCCAGGTCACCTGCGGCGACCGCGGTATCCCTACTGCCGCCGTCAGACTGATTGCGCCGGACGGCACAGTGATCTCCGAAGCGGCCATCGGCACCGGGCCTGTGGACGCTGTCTGTGAAGTGATCGATAAAATCATTAAGATCCCGGATGTGAAACTCACCGAATTCACAGTAAAATCTGTGACCGAAGGCATCGATGCTATCGGGGAAGTACTCATCCGTGTGGAAAGCAAGGGAATCACCTATACCGGCCGCGGCGCGGATACGGATATTATCGTCGCCAGCGCCAAGGCTTATGTGAATGCGCTCAACCGCCTGATTTCTGCCATGAAAGCCGCAAAATAATTACAGGAGCACTAAAATGGTGCCTCAATGGGAATTGGTATTGCGCCTGCTGTTGGCGGCTGTACTCGGTGGGATTATCGGCTTCCAGCGTGAGTTGTACGGCAAACCGGCCGGCGCCAGGACACTGGCGTTGATTGGTGTCGGCGCCGGGATGTTTGGCGTGCTTTCCCTTACCGGCTTTCTGGGGAATAACACTGCCGCGATTGCCGCGGGTGTGGTCACCGGCGTCGGTTTTCTCGGCGCCGGCGCCATTCTGCACCGTCACGGCGGCGTTGAAGGGTTGACTACCGCGGCAACCATTTGGGTTGCGGCGGGTGTAGGTCTGGCGGCAAGCGCCGGTCTGTATGTCCTGGCTCCGGCAGTAACCGCCATATCGGTTATCATCCTTTTCCTCCCGCAAAGAAAGCAGAAATAGTTTTACATAAAGTAAATAGTTGACAAATAAATAAAGGAAAATTGAAATGAATTTATCTGAAAAAATCCTGGCCGCGCATTGCGGTAAAAAGTCCGTCGTTCCCGGCGAATTTATCAATGTCAAAGTTGACGTTGTTCTCAGCAATGATATCACCGCGCCTATCGCTATTACCGAATTTCGCAAGATCGGCGTCAAAAAAGTCTTCGACCCCAAAAAAATTGTAATGGTGGCCGACCATTTTGTCCCCAATAAGGACATCACTTCCGCCGAGCAGAGCAAATACATGCGGGAGTTCGCTCTTGAACAGGGAATTATGTACTTCGATGTTGGACAAATGGGCATCGAACACTGCCTGCTGCCGGAAAAGGGTATAGTTTTACCCGGCGATGTGGTCATCGGCGCTGACTCGCACACCTGCACCTACGGCGCGGTCGGCGCTTTTGCAACAGGTATGGGTTCTACTGATATTGCCACCGCTATGGCTACCGGCGATATCTGGATGAAAGTTCCCACCACCATCAAGTTCGTCTACAACGGCAAATTGGGAAAGTGGGTCAGCGGCAAGGATCTGATCCTCTACACTATCGGGCAGATCGGCGTCGACGGCGCGCTCTACGCCGCCATGGAATTTACCGGCGAAGCCATTGAAAATATGCCGATGGACGGCCGTTTCACGATGGCGAACATGGCCATCGAAGCCGGCGGTAAAGCAGGCATTTTCCGTGTCGACCAAAAGACACTGGATTACATCCAACCGCGTGCCAAACGTCCTTACAAGGTTTACGAACCGGACGCGGATGCCGAATACGCTAAAGTCATTGAATGGGATGTTACGAAGATGGAGCCGCAGGTATCGTTACCCCATCTGCCTTCGAACACCAAACCGGTCAGTCAGGTTGGCAAGATCGAGATTGACCAGTCGGTGATCGGCAGCTGCACTAACGGCCGGATCAGCGACCTGCGCATTGCCGCCGGGATATTGAAGGGCAAAAAAGTCCATCCTCGCGTGCGTACCATTGTCATCCCCGGCACGCAGCAGATTTATCTGGATGCTATGCATGAAGGCCTGTTAGAGATCTTCATTAATGCCGGCGCGGTGGTCAGCACTCCTACTTGCGGGCCGTGTTTAGGCGGCTATATGGGTATCCTGGCCGCGGGCGAAAAGGCTATTTCCACCACTAACCGCAATTTCGTTGGCAGAATGGGCAGCACGAAAGCCGAGGTCTACCTGGCGAACCCCGCCGTTGCCGCGGCCAGCGCCATCACCGGCCGCATTTCCAGCCCGGAGGAAGTGGTTACAAAGTAACCATCCCGATGAAAATCGGGATCCATAAGAGTCATTGCGAGGGACGAAGCAATCTCAGGGTAGAGGGGGCCGTCGCGGTGGCGATCATTTATTAGGAGTTGCCTTATGGCCAAATTAAAAAAATCCTGGCAGGAAAAACTGAATGATGTGAATGATTTACCAAGAGTAGTGCCAATCGATGAGAGGATGGCGAAGAACTACGGAAGGGGCACTCTAGTTATTGCCGCGCCAACGGAAGTGGATGAAATCATGCGGGAAGTCCCAAAAGGCAAGGTAACGACCATCAACGAAATTCGTGCTGCGCTGGCGAAAAGGCACGGGGCGACGATAGCTTGCCCGTTCACGACCGGTATTTTTGCCTGGATCGCCGCCAATGCCGCGGAGGAATCTTATGCCGAAGGTAAAAAAGATATCACGCCGTGGTGGCGCACGCTAAAAAGCGGGGGAGAATTAAATCCCAAATACCCGGGCGGCACCGCCGAACAGGAAGCCGCCTGAAGGCGGAAGGCCATACCATTGTCCCCGGCAAGGGGAAAAAGATGCCGAAAGTGCAGGACTACGAAAAGAACCTGGCAGCACTTTAGAAAATATTCGTCGTTGCGAGGGACGAAGCAATCTCAGTGTGAAGGGGATTCTTTAGAGACTCTCCACTGATAGATGAATTGTAAATGATTTTATAAATCTAGGATACCAGCGCGGGCGAAAGGAATAGTATACAGGCTCGGGACTCATGAAAGTACGTGATATAATCAGCCTTGTATTGCCGAGAGCATTAACATGAAAAAGTATCTTATTGTCTTTGAGAAAACAGCGAATAATTTCTCCGCATATCTGCCGGACTTACCCGGCTGTATTGCCACCGGCAAGACACGCGCAGAGGTGGAAAATAATATTAAAGCGGCAATTGAGCTTCATCTTCAGGGCATTAAAGAAGACGGCGATGTCCTCCCTGAACCAACCTCATTTACCGAACTTGTCGAAGTATAAAAAGGAGTATGAAAATGGTAAAAGGTAAAGTACATAAATACGGAATGAATGTAGACACGGACGCCATCATCCCCGCCCGCTACCTGAATGTTTCGGAAGCGGCGCTGTTGGCTAAACACTGTATGGAAGATATTGACCTGGATTTCGTGAAAACCGTGAAGCCAGGTGATATAATTGTAGCGGATACCAATTTTGGCTGCGGTTCATCGAGAGAACATGCGCCTCTGGCAATCAAGACATCAGGTGTTTC
>PMBW01000083.1:0-251 GCA_003153075.1 Dehalococcoidia bacterium
AAGAAACTCGTTTCGCAGCCCACATACCCGCCGCCCATCACGATCACCTTCTTCCCTGGTTTTTTCTCTCCCGAAAGCACCTCCCGGCAGGTCAGGACATTTTTCCCCTTCGCGCCCGGAATAGTCGGGACAAACGGCGACGAACCCACAGCCACGATCACCGAATCCGGCGCGAATTTCTTCACCGCTTCAGGTGTGGCTTCTTTATTAAAAACCACCTTCACCCCGGCCTTTTCTACCTGGACTTTCAT
>PMBW01000083.1:293-10375 GCA_003153075.1 Dehalococcoidia bacterium
ATTTTCGCCTCGAATTCCTTTTCTCTCCCCAAAATCGGATTCGTGGTGCAGCCGATCGGGATAAAAGCCAAATTCGCGTCTTCATTGCACCGGTTATCATAAATACACGGGCAGATATCCTCGACCCTGCCTTCTTTAACCTTGGTCGGCCAATACGGATCGGCGATCAAACCACGCCCGATACAGACAAAATCCGCCTTGCCGTCTCGCAGGATTTCCTCCGCCACCATCGGATCATCAATTTTGCCCGTTACCCACACCGGTATTTTCACCCCGCCCTTTTTTATCGCTTCGGTGATNNGTAATATCGATCGCAGTCGCGCCGTTAGCCTCCATCATTTTGCAGGCTTCCACGCAATCCGCTATGCTCCATCCTTCGTTGCCGCCCTTGGTTGAGACCCTGTCAGCGCCCATCAGCCGCAGGATGACCGGGAAGTCAGGCGATGTTTTCTCCCTGGCTACTCTGACGATGTCAATCAGGTACTTGGCCCGGCCTTTGAGGTCGCCGCCGTAAGCATCCGTCCGCTTGTTAAAACGGCGGGAAAGGAGTTCGCAGGCCAGATAACCATTCGCGCCGTGGATCATCACGCCGTCAAAGCCCGCCTCCATGATCCTTCTCGCCGCCCGCCCGTATTCTTCTACCAGTTCCTCGAGATCCGCAACCTGGATAATCCTGGGATGCAGCGGAATCGTTGAAGACCACCCGACAAATGGCAGCGGCACCCCGGAGGGTGATGCAGGATCTACTTCGTCCATGCTGCCCATGTGGCTGCTCATTTGGGCTATCGCCTTCGCCCCGCCGTTGTGAATGGCTTCGGCCAGTTTTCTCATGCCGGGTATATATTTATCCTCGTTGATCAGGATTCGCCCGAACTTCCCCCGCTTGCGGCAACCGGCGCCCTCGGTCACTATCACACCCGCTCCGCCCTTTGCGCGTTCCCCGTAATATGTCGCCTGGCGGTCGGTTATATGCCCGTCCANNTGGTGAATTCTGGCATACGTAAATCTCCTCTCGCAGTTTTAATTAATTCGTAATCGATTTCGCTGTCGATAATCAAGGATAACAAATATCAGTCTATAAAACCAAACGGGTATTATTTCAATTCCAACTTACGGAGAGCCTGCATCATCCAAATATTTAAGAATGGCCTCCGCAAATTCTTTCGGCCAGACGCGGTCGATGTCGATCGGGCCGTTTTCAATGACGGTGAGCGTACTGTTCGGAATCAACCTGTGCACGGTTTCCTGTACGATGCTGAAAACGTCGCGGGTTGCGGAGATTACCAGCGTCGGACAGGTGATAAAAGGTAACATCGGCCGGGGGTCATAGGCCTCCCCCGCCCAATGCATTTCTTCACCTCTGGGTCCGGCCCTGACCTTTTCCAGGAAGCTCTCTTCCACAACCTCCAGCGGATGTCCCCAGCAACTGGACCGCCGCCACCACTCCATGACATGAGAGCCGTCCGGTTTTATTTCGACCAAACCTGTGTAGTTCGGCGGATCTATTACTTTTCCTATACCGTCTTCCGGCTCCGGGTAGAATCCGATATTGGACAGCACTAACTTGCTCACCCGTTCCGGCCGGCTTATCGCCAGTTCCACGGCCATTTTCGCGCCGATGTGCTGCCCGACGATAATTGCTTTTTTAATTCCCAGGCAATCCATAAAGCTGATAACCGTCCGCGTATGATCGGCTACCGTATAAGGATGGGGGGCAGGGTCGGAATTACCGTTACCGAGAAAATCCATTGCGATCGCGCAATATTTTTTCGAAAGGAACGGCATAACTTTGGCGTATTCATCCGAAGAACTCACGCTGGCATGCAGCAACAGGATCGTTTCCCCGCTGCCTTCGATCCGGTAATGTACTTGTCCTTCCGGAATATCGGCGTATGCTTTTTTCATTTACCACTTCCCGGGCTATTCAGGAAATCCAGGATAACCTCGGCAAATTCCCTGGGCCACACGCGGTCGATGTCGATCGGNNACCAACGGCAACCTTGGCCGCGGGTCGTACGCGCCGCCCGCCCAGTGTATCTCTTCACCCCTGGGTCCGGCTTTGATATACTCCACCGTCCGGTCGTGGGTAATATCTAAAGGATGTCCCCACAGGGCAGACCGCCGCCACCATTCCATCAGGTGCGAGCCGTCCGCCTTAATTTCCACCCGGCCCATAAAATTGGGCGGATCTTTAAAGCTTTTCTCCTCTTCCGCCTCCGGGTAGTTTGGCGAAGAGAGCACCAGTTTGCTTACCCGCTCCGGCCAGGTAACCGCCATCTCCAGTCCGATCTTGCCCCCGACATGCTGCCCGACCACCGCTGCCTTTTTAATGCCGAGACTGTCCAGCAAATGCACCATCGTCCGGGCATGGTCGATGATGTCGTAGGCGAACGGCGCAGGGTCGGAATCGCCGTTGCCCAGGAAATCCGGTGCGACGGCGCAATACTTTTTTGAAAGGAAGGGGATCACCCTCTTGTATTCATCGGACGAAGTCACACCGGCATGCAGCAACAAAACCGGCTCGCCGCTTCCTTCGATCCGGTAGAAAATTTGTCCTTCCGGAATATCGGCATAGGCTCTTTTCATCTTTTCTCCTCTTTTATCTACCGCATATATCTGGTTTTCGAGGTGAGCAAAGAACGAAAAACTATACGGGTGTTGAGTTTAAAAATTCCAGGACTGCCTCGGCAAATTCCTTCGGCCACACACGGTCGATGTCGATCGGGCCGTTTTTAATAATGTTCAATTTGCTGCCGGGAACCAGTTTGTGAACATTTTCCGCGACCACGCAGAAGGGATCGCGGGTAGCAGAGAGCACCAGCGTCGGGCACTTGATCAGCGGCAATCTGGGTCTGGGGTCATAGTTACGGCCTGCCCAGTGGATTTCCTCGCCCCTCGGCCCGGCTTTGATATATTCGACAGCTCTATCATGTGTTATGTCAAGCGGGTGCCCCCACAGCGCCGACCGCTGCCACCATTCCATTAAGTGCGAGCCGTCCGCCTTGATCTCCACCCTGCCCCGGAAATTCGGCGGGTCTTTAATGTTTTTACCTTCGCTCTCATAATATCCAATGGAGGACAGTACCAGCCTGCTGACGCGGTCCGGCCAATTGACCGCCATCTCCACCCCGATTTTACCCCCGACATGCTGTCCCACGACACTCGCCTTCTTGATGCCCATGGCATCCATAAAGCTGATCATCGTGCGGGCGTGGTCAAGACAATCATATGCGCGTGGCGCTGTGTCCGAGTCTCCGTTGCCCAGGAAATCAGGGGCAACCGCCAGATACTTTTTTGAGATGAACGGTATCACTTTCTTAAATTCATCGGAGGAAGTTACCCCGGCATGCAACAGTAAAACCGCTTCTCCGCGCCCCTCGATCCGGTAAAATATTTGTCCTTCCGAAATATCCGCGTATGCTCTTTTCATTCTTCTCCTTCAACTCCCTTCATTTGCCGCTTTTACCTATTTTTATCTTGAAAACCTGTTCATTTCCTGTCTGAAACCGTATATTGCTGTGATACTGCCCAGACTGCCTGACAATTAACATATTCGCTATCGATAATCAGATGTACGGCGTATTGGTCATTATATAACAGATTGCTGCGGTTTTCCACATTTCTTTATTGCATCAGCCTCCGACGATTTTTTACATGGCTTGAGAAGCACATATTTCCTTACCGGAACAAACATCCAAAAGTACTATAAAAATCAGGACTTATTATTATTAAATTGATATTGTAATACCATTACAAATCAACTACACTGTTATCTGCAGTGATTTATTTCACTCTGAACTGCAATGATATTAAACAATCATCTTGCAGTATTCTAAAATTTCCACTGATCAAGGAGTAGTGAAAGTGAAACGTATTCTCGATATCTTGTTTGTGGTAGTCACGCTGGCAGCGCTGGTGTTACCGGCAACCGGTATCAGCGCCTCCGAAAGCGTAGACAGCGCTAGAAGGGATGATGTCAGCAATCCGCCTTTACAATTCATCTCCGGAGGGCATATCCTGAATTTTTCTGAAGATAATGTAGTGATTGCTTCAGCCGACCACGCGGTGCAGACCGGGTTCGTGGGGGCTAACCCTGTCATACCACAATCGGAGACAGCACTTGCCGCGGCAAACGGATCTGGCGCGGTGCCTCCTTTAAACAAAGTTACTTATCCCAACCTTTGGAACGGCGTGACCCTGGTTTACCAGGCGTGTTCCGGGTCAATTCTGGAAAGCTCTTACTTTATTGACGCAGCCGACATTACCGGTTCTGTCAATAATATCCATTTACGCTACAACCGTCCGCTCAGCATTGATGATAACGGCAATCTGGTCACTGCCTTTGATACAGGCAATTTTACCGAGAGTAAACCGGTCGCCTGGCAGTTAGTATCCGGACAAAAAAGAACGGTTTCCGCCGCGTATATTATTTATGATAACAATGAAGCCGGGTTCCAGTTGGGCGATTATTTGCCCGGTATCCCGGTGATGATTGATCCTGCGGCCGGCTGGAATACTTTTCTAGGCGGTACGGGATCTGATACCGGCGGGGCGATTACTGTAGATAGCAGCGGTAATATTTATGTTACCGGTTTTTCCTCCGCCAGTTGGGGGGCTTCACCATCCCCTTTACGCGCGTTCACCGTGGGTGTAGCGGGTGCAAATGACGCATTTGTCGCTAAAATTAACAGCAGCGGCACTCTGCTGTGGAATACTTTCCTGGGCGGCAGCGATGACGACGAAGCTAATGGAATAGCGGTGGACACCAGCGGCAATATCTACGTGGCCGGATACAGCGGCTCTACCTGGGGTGCTGCCCCAAAAGCCCCTTTTGTCGGGACCTCTTCAACCGAGATTTTTGTCGCTAAACTGGATAATAACGGCGCTCTGCTGTGGAATACGTTTCAGGGTGGATCGCTGCCAACCAATAATTACAGCCACGCGTGGGGAATTGCCACTGACGGAAGTAATAACGTTTATGTTACCGGAGACAGCTCTCAAACCTGGGGTCCCTTACCCGCACGTGCCCATGTTACGGGCCTTGATATTGATGGATTTGTAGCAAAATTTAACGGCAGCACCGGCGCACTGATGTGGAATACCTTCCAGGGAGGCGCCGGTAATGGTGTTAATTATGCGATTACGCTGGACAGCACCGGTACCTATGTTTATACCGCTGGATTCAGCGCCGCCGACTGGAGCGGCACGAACAAGGTGAACTCATATTCCGGCAGCGACGATGCTTACGTGGTTAAGCTGAATTCTACCGACGGGATAATGGTATGGTATACCTTTATGGGCGGCAGTCAAGGCGATGTCGGTTGGGCAATCGCCGTAGATACCGCCGGGAAGGTATATGTTGGAGGGACCAGCCTTGCTACCTGGGGGTCACCTCCGTCAGGTTATACTCATTCAATAGGCGGTAATGATATCTTCGCGGCCAAGCTGAACAGCGACGGCACCAGGGTGTGGAACATTTTTCTGGGCAGCGGCAATACAGATCATTGCTACGGCCTGGCAGCGGATGCCGCCGGTAATATTTATCTCGGCGGGGACAGTCCATCAAGTTGGGGCGGAACCAAGATAGTCCATTCGTATACCGGCGGGGTGGATGCCGTCGCGGTCAGTTTGAAAACCAGTGACGGCAGCCTTAATTGGGTCAGCTTCCAGGGTGGGGCCGATGATGACTCAGCCTGGGGATTAGCTGCGGATAGCAGCGGCAAGGTCTATCTCACGGGAAATAGCAATTCTTACTGGGGCTCTTCTTCACGTCCTTATAGCGGTGCGGGTGACGCCTTTGTCTCAATACCGGCAGGCCCCAGTGCACCGGCAATCAGTGTAGAAGGAAACTCAGTCACAATCGCTAACGGTGATGCTACCCCTTCAACTTCTGATTACACTGATTTCGGTTCAATGAGTGTTACTTCCGGGACTGTTACCAGGACTTTTACTATCAGGAACACCGGCAGCGCAGCGTTAAACTTATCCGGCATACCTAATAAAGTTGCCATCAGCGGAACAAACGCCGCGGATTTCACCGTGGCGGTGCAGCCATCTTCTCCTGTCGCGGCTACTACCGGTTCTACTACTTTTCAGGTGACTTTCGATCCGTCCTCAACAGGAATCAGAACGGCTTCTATATCAATTGCTAATGATGACACAACTAAAAATCCTTATACCTTCTCGATTCAGGGTAGAGGGACGGCGGTACTGACCGTCACCGGTATTACCGCCTCCAATAAGTTCTATAACGGCAATACTACCGCTACTCTGATTATTGGCGCACCCACTCTGGTTGGAGTGGTCGGCAGTGAAGATGTTCATCTGGTGACTACTTCTGCCGCGGGGACTTTTGCGGATAAAAATGTGGGNNAATATCACCGCCAAGGCAATAACCGTCAACGGTGTTACTGCCAACAATAAAGAATACGACGGTAACGCTACCGCCTTACTCAATACCGGCAGCACCTCTTTTACAGGGGTAATCTTAGGCGATGCGGTTAATCTGAATGCCGCCGCTGCCTCGGCTGCCTTTGCCGACAAAAATATCGGCACCGGCAAGTCCGTCACGATCACCGGCCTGACTCTGAGCGGGGCCGATGCCGGTAACTATACCCTCACCCAGCCCGCTACTACCGCCAATATCACCGCCAAGGCTTTGACCGTCACAGGTATTAACGCCAACAATAAAGAATACGACGGCTTCACCACCGCTACCCTTAATACCTCCACTGCCTCCCTGGTGGGAAAGATCAGCGGCGATACGGTGAATCTGGTCACTACCTCTGCCGCAGGGGCATTTGCCGACAAAAATATCGGCACCGGCAAAACGGTTAATGTTACCGGATTGACCATATCCGGCGCTGACACCGGTAACTATACCCTCACCCAGCCCACTGCTGCCGCCAATATCACCGCCAAGGCATTGACCGTCACAGGAATTACTGCCCAAAATAAACCATACGACGGCGCACTCACCGCTACTCTCGTCATCGGCACCCCTAATTTGGTTGGGGTAACCACCGGCGATACGGTTAGTCTGGTTACTACCTCTGCCGCAGGGACTTTTACGGATAAAAATGTGGGCACAGGCAAGACCGTGACCGTTTCCGGCTTGACCCTGAGCGGGGCCGACGCCGGTAACTATACCGTTACTCAACCCTCTACTGCCGCCAACATCACCGCCAAGACAATAACCGTCAACGGTGTTACTGCCAACAATAAAGAATACGACGGTAACGCTACCGCCTTACTCAATACCGGCAGCACCGCTTTTGTCGGGGTCATCGGCAGCGATGCGGTTAATCTGAATACCGCCGCTGCCGCCGCTGCCTTTGCCGACAAAAATATCGGCACCGGCAAGTCCGTCACGATCACCGGTCTGGCGTTGTCCAACACTGATGCCGGAAATTACACCCTCACCCAGCCCACTGCTACCGCCAATATCACCGCCAAGGCATTGACCGTCACAGGTATTACCGCTAACAGTAAAGAATACGACGGCTTCACCACCGCTACCCTTAATACCTCCACTGCCTCCCTGGTGGGAAAGATCAGCGGCGAAGATGTTACTTTGGTTACTACCTCCGCCGCAGGGACTTTTGCGGATAAAAATGTGGGCAATAGCAAAACCGTGACCGTTTCCGGACTGACCATATCCGGAGCTGACACCGGTAACTATACCCTCACCCAGCCCACTGCTGCCGCCAATATCACCGCCAAAGCTTTAACTGTCACCGGTATCACCGCCGCCAATAAAATCTATGACGGTAACACTACCGCTACCCTCACCACCACCGGCGCTTTGCTGGCGGGAAAGATCAGCGGCGATGTGGTTAATCTTGACGTCAGCGATGCCTTTGGGGCATTCATTAATAGCAGTCCCGGTAACGGGAAGACTGTAAATATCTCCGGACTGGTCATCAACGGCGCTGACGCCGGAAACTATAACCTCACCCAGCCCACTACTACCGCCAATATCCTGTCTCCCGCAATCAGCGTGGAGGGCAATGGCGTAGTAATCACCAACGGGAATACTGTTCCTTCTGCATCAAATAAAACAGATTTTGGTTTGCTGCCTATAGGCCCCGGCACGATATACAATACTTTTACTATTAAAAATAACGGGACAAGTGATCTGAACCTTACCGGTACGCCGGTGATCGCTTTCAGTGGAACAGGTGCGACTGCTTTCTCCGTTATCGCTCCGGCCGCACTGGTAACGCCTGGAGCTTCGGTCACTTTCCAGATAGGCTTTACTTTCAATACCAACGGCCTCAGTACAGCCGTGGTTACTATTAATAACAACGACACGTCCAAAAACCCATACACCTTTACTATCCAAGGTATGGCATACATCCCTTATGTACCGCCGTACACACCTCCGGTTACTACTACTTCTACTACTACCACGCCCACAACTACAACTACCACTACNNACCACGCCTGCTGAAAGGGTATTGGCAAAGATAAATAGCGCTGGGACTGTAACGGCGAAAGACGTCAATGGAAACCTACTCAAGCTATCCGGCAATCTGATAACCATAACTGAGAATCAGACGGGGCTTTATGTCAATATCCCCGTGTCACTTAACCAGGGTCAGATTCTCGGGAACTTAAGCGATGCCGGCGGACTTTCTTTCGCCAACAATAAATTGGTTATACCATTTGCTTCAATACCGTCAGACAGCAGACCTTTATTCCAGATATCCGATGAGAATGGTGATCTGGGCACAACCCTTATCATCGAAACAGAAAATGCGGTTGGCGGCGGAGATAAAGCTGTCGGTAAGATAGTGTCCGTAAAAACCAATACCAGTTTCTCGAACAGGGATTTTACCGCGCAGAATCCCAAAGTAGGAAAGGTCTCCAGCAAAGTGGATATTGACATCAACAAATTGCCCGACGATGCGAAAGTAAAACTAACTACTTCTCCACTGCCGGATGCTGCAGCGAGCAGCGCATTCCAGCTGGTTGCCGGGCANNAGCGCCACCATCACCATGGTAGTCGGACCGGAATGGGTGAACACCAACGGCGGCGTCAATGCCGTCCATATCTTCCGTTATGATCCGCAAACCAAAACACAGCAGATTCTGAATACGGTTTTTCGCGGCTACGATGCTGAGGGGCGGGCTATCTTCGAAGGAATTTCACCTGATGGATTATCGGTCTTTGGTCTGATTGCACAGTCAGCGGCACCTCAGAATCTCGCCGTTACAACCAATAAACATAGTAACACAGGATGGATTATCTGGGTGATTATTGCAATAGTGGTTGCCCTGGGAGTGATAGCTTTCTTCGTCATAAGCAGAAGGAAAAAAGGAACAGGCCAACCCTCCTAATGAAATACCGGGGTATTACGGGTACAAACCGTAGTACCCCGGATTCCCGGATCAACAATGTTTTATGTTAAGTACAAATACGCCTTTCTGAAAAGAATCGCACTTCTTTCAGATTCTTCCCGGCCTCACCGATTCTGTTTACCAATCTCTTTGACAAACACCTCTGCCGGTGTTATCCTAGCTTCTAAAATAAGGTCGCTCCTGACCGCCGTCTTTTTTCCGGTTGAAACCATTGACGAAATTTAGCTTTGTTCGGGTAACTCCGTGTGCTATAATATTCGACAACGAATATTAATTACTACTTTAATGACCAAATAGGAAACCATCAATGGTCAGACGGTCTGACCAGAGCCTGTAACAAGACTAAGGGGGATGAACATGGGGAAAACTATTGTTGAAAAAATTATTGCTAAAAAAGTTGGCGTGCCGGAGGTAAAACCGGGTGAGTATGTCAAATTCGGCATCGATACGGTGATCCAGGTCGGCAGCGACATTGGGGCGCTGAATGCCAATGAATACAAAAAGCTCGGCTGGGACAAGCTTTTCGACCCGACCAAAGTAATGATCGCGCCGGAGCATTGCGGTTCATGGTCCCGTCCGCAGGACAGTATCACCAACCGGGAATCCCACCGCCAGACCGTGGAATGGGCAAAAAGCCTGGGGGTCCCGGACGAAAATATCCTGGAGCTGGGAAGAGTCGGGACCTGCCATCATATCCCGATCGAGATGGCATGGGCGCT
>PMBW01000083.1:10380-12091 GCA_003153075.1 Dehalococcoidia bacterium
GAAACATCTTTCCTGCGCCTCGGCTGGATGTGGTTCCGCGTGCCGAAGAGTATCAAATTCAATATCACCGGCAAGCTGCAGAACGGGGTCATGGGCAGAGATGTTTTTGAATATATACTGGGGCAGATCGGCCCGGCCGGGGCAGTCTACCAGGCAATGGAGTACACCGGTTCCGTGATGGATGATATGAGCATGGACGGGCGGCTGACAATGTGCTGCCTCTCCATTTTTACCGGCGCCAAGACCGGCATAGTTAACCCCGACCAGAAGGTTATTGACTGGTTTAAAGCCAGGACAAANNCTACACCTACGATGGATCCAAGATCGAGCCGCAGGTAGTAGTGCCTCCCTACCGGCGCACAGTGGCGCCGGTTTCTCAGGTCGCAGGCACTAAAATCACCTCGGCGTTCATCGGTTCCTGCGCCAGCGGCCGTGACGAAGACCTCAGAGTAGCGGCAAAAATCCTGAAGGGGAGGAAAGTCGCTCCCGGTGTGATGTTTAATGTCACCCCCGGTTCCAGCGATACAATGCTGAGATCCGATAAAGAGGGTGTTATCCACACTTTGCTGGAGGCCGGCGCTTTTGTTTGCGCACCGAGCTGCAGCATGTGCCCGGGGTTCTATACTCCGCTGGCCAAGAACGAGGTCTGCATCGGCTCCAGCACCACCAATGTGCCGGGACGCATGGGCGACGAAAGCGCACAGGTCTACCTCGGCAGTCCGGCAACGGTTGCGGCATCAGCCCTGGAAGGCAAGATCGCCGACCCGCGAAAATACATGTAGGAGAATGTTAATGGCATTGAAATTTAAAGGTAAAGCCTGGGTTTTCGGCGATAATCTGGATGCCGATTTAGAGCTGATCCCATTCCGCGAACGGGAAATGGGCCACATGAAAGACGGTAATTACGGCCGCTGGATTTTGACCCCGGTAGATCCCGATTTCCCGAAAAAGGTAAAAAAAGGCGATATCCTGGTAACAGGAACGAACATGGGCTGCGGCCACGGGCACCAGCAAGCTAATATCGGCCTGATGCAAGTCGGTATTTCATGCGTTATCGCGGAATCGTTCGACCGCAACTTTTTTAAGAACTCGATCAACCTGGGTCTGCCGATCATCGAACTCGAGGGGATCAAAAAGTTTGTCAAAGAAGGCGATGAGTTAGAGGTCGACCTGCACAAAGGCGAGATCAATAACCTGACAACCAAAAAGGCAATGAAGTTCACGCCATTACCGGATTTCCTGCTGGAAATCGTCGAAGCCGGCGGTCTGGAATCCTACACTAACAAGCTGATCGCAGAGGGAAAGATCTAATCATCCCGCTGATCGAATAAATTAATGATTAAAGAGGTGTGAAAATGAAAAAGACCAAAATGCTGCGCAATTTTATGAATAAACCCGGGCTGCGGGTGATCCCCTGCGCTTACGACTGCATGTCTGCCCGTATGGCGGAATCGGTCGGATTCAAGGCGCTTTTTATGACCGGCTACGGTATCCGCGATGCCCAGCTGGGGATGCCGGATTTCGGGATTGCCACGGCCACCGAAGTGGTAAATATTGTCAGAAACATGGTGAATTCAGTAGACGTGCCCTTTATCGTTGACGCGGACGACGGCTACGGCGGCGCGCTGGCAGCCTACCGCACGACGACCGAACTGATCCGCGCTGGAGCGGCGGGAATGTTCATCGACGACCAGAAACACCCCACCAAGTG
>PMBW01000213.1 GCA_003153075.1 Dehalococcoidia bacterium
TACCCGGATTTGCTATATAATAGAAAAATAGTGTAAATAATAAAAGGGGTTGAAAATGCCTAAAATAGTGATAATCGGGGCGGGCAGCCATACCTTTTCCCGAGCGACCATCACCGATATCCTTTCCTACCCGGAGCTNNATGGACATCGCACAGGAACCGCTGGACCTTATTACCGCATTCGCCAAAACACTGGTGAAACAGCACAATTTGAACACGAAGATAGAATCAACCACCGACCGGCGCAAAGCGCTGGCGGGCGCGGATTACGTCTACATGACAATACTGGTAGGAGCGCGGCCGGGATCCCAGCCGAACTCCAAAACACAATATCACGGCGTGGAACTGGGGCGCGGCGATACGGTTGGCGCAGGCGGCGTTTTCTACGCTTTGCACAACCTGCCGGTTATACTGGATATCTGCCGCGACATGGAAGAACTGTGCCCGAACGCCTGGCTGCTGAACTACACCAACCCGATGGCGATCATCAGCTGGGCCGTCAGCGATTACACACGTATCAAGAACGTCGGCCTGTGCCACAGCGTGCAGCATACGGCCGCTGAACTGCTGCGGCATCTGGGTGTGCCGATCAAACCAGTAGTTTTGCCGGAAGGCGCTGACGAGTATTACCATCATTACCACAATCAGGTCCATCCGGAAATGGAGGACCTGTCGTACTGGGTGGCGGGCATCAACCATATGGCCTGGTACCTGGAATTAAAATGGAAGGGCAAAGACGCCTACCCGATGCTGGCGGAGAGGTTCAAAGATCCCGCGGTCTATTCGGGGCCGGATGCGCACTGGGCGGGGCCGGACATTGTGCGCGCGGAGATTTTTAAAGCCTTCGGTTATTTTGTTACGGAATCTAGCCGCCATATGGGTAGTTACGTACCTTATTTCAAAAAAAATCCGGAAATGGTGGAAAAGTTCCAGCTGGGAGGAATCGTCGTTGCCAGCGCAATCAGGGCTAAACAGGATGAACTGTTAAGACAGCAAATCCGCAGCGGCCACAAATTCCCGATCATTCAAGGCGTGGAATACGGCACCCAGATCATCCGCTCGCTGGAGACAGGTATACCGGCGCGCATTAACGCCAACGTCACGAACAAGGGTTATATTACCAATCTGCCGCAAGGATGCTGTGTGGAAGTACCGTGCCTGGTGGATAAGGAGGGCATCCATCCCTGCATTGTCGGGGATCTGCCGCCGCAGCTGGCAGCCTTGAACCGCTCCAATATCGCCGTGCAGGAACTGGCCGTCCGGGGAATCGTGGAAAAGGATAAGACTAAAATGTTCCAGGCGATCCTGCTCGACCCGCTGACGGCGGCCTTATTGACGATCGATGAAACGCGAGAGCTGGTCAACGGTATGTTTGAGATCGAAAAAGATTACCTGAAAGGGTTTAAATAAAAATAGCCCTCCGGCGATCAGTTTTCAGCTTCTAAATTGTGGATTTTAAAGGCGGCGAAGAGCCAAAAACTCTTCGCCGCCTTTCTTTTTGACAGGACAAATTAAATTTCTATCTAACTAAAATTAGTTTTTATTTCAATTTTTGTTTTCCGGTCCTAATAACCAGTTACCCTTGTACTGAGGGTCAGTACAAGGGTAACTTTCTAAATACTGTTTGACCGGATTTCAGACGCCGGTACGTTATTATTTCTTCGCTTTGGGGTCAATCCAGAATCGCGCCAGATAGAAACCGGTGCTAGGGCCGGTGCCCGTACCGGAGATTGCCCCGGTTTGGCCGTTATAGCCCTTAAACCACGGTTGAACGAGCTGGTAACTGCTCGATTCTACGAAGGCGATTACGAGATGCTGCCGCGCGACGTAATCATTCGCCTGCTGCAGGATCGATTTCATCGTATCGACACTGGTGGCTGCGACGTAACCATTGTAGAAGGCGTCAAATTTAGGATCGGCGACCATAGCATAGTTGGTGGAATAACCGGTATAAAACCGCTGCAACTGTCTGCTCGGTTCGTAACTGAGAGCGAGTGATCCACCGGCGCGCATGCCAATCTGATCATGCTTGTGGCCTTGCTGCACGAAAGCAACCCAAGCGGAGGATAACATCGGGCGGATCTCCATGTTAATGCCTACTGCAGCGAAATAGGATTGAACAACCTGCACAAAATCAAGATCGCCGCCGCTATCGACGACCAGGTTGGTATTAAAACCATTGGGATAGCCGGCATCAGCCAGCAGCTTCTTGGCTGCTGTCGGATTGTAAGCATACTGGTCTTTCAGGTCTTGCGGCCACTGCTGATAAGGCCATGCCCATCCTGATTCTGAAGCCGTTGTCAGTCCGACCGGGTACGGCTGGGACATACCGCCGTAGAAATTCTTGGCGATCGACGGCAAATCCAGCGCCATCTGCATCGCCTGCCGAACCCTGATATCGTTAAAAGGCTTCACATCATTTCTGGGATCCATACTGGAGCTGTTACCGCTCGGTGTGACTATCAGGCTAATATCCGGATTCGTTTTTTGCATTTGCTGCGACTGTGTCCGCGTCAATCCATCCATCGCATCAATCTTGCCGGTGCGCATCGCGGCCATTGCCGTCGCGGGATCAGGGATGATCAAATATTTGATTACATCCTGATAAGGGAGCTGGTTCTTCGGATACCGCTCGTCATAAGCCCAATAAGTAGGGTTCCTGACCAGGGTGGCCGAAGCGCCCGACACAAAATCATTCACGATAAAGGGGCCGGTTCCGATAGCATGATGCCAATCGTTACCGTCACCCCACTGTGTCACCACTTCAGGGGCAACAAATTGCAGGTCAGTATTAACGGCCAGTAAGGTCTCCAGGATAACTTCAGGATTATTCCCTTTCCACTTAAAAGCAACAGTATACTTATCCGAAGAAGTGATGGAAATCAAGTCAGCATAGGTAGCTTTATTGGCGAAAGGACTGCCTTTGAAACCAAGGCCCAATCCATACAGACGGTCGTAATGAAAAACAACGTCATTCGCTACAAATTCCCGGCCATTCACTGGCGGTAAGTTCTGCCAGTGCACGCCCGGACGGATATGGAATACAAAAGTGTTAGGATCCGAAAACTCCCAGTTAGTGGCCAGTTGACCCACCAAATACTGCGGGGGGCGCCATGTGATGTTATAGGCAAATACCGATGGAGACAGCGCCCAATCGTCCATCATCAGTCTTTCCAGGTAATCGCATTCAACGTTCATCTGTCCGCCGAAATAGGGGTCAAAGCTGACGATGTCATTTTGAAGACGCAGGGTCATGGTACCGCCGTATACCGGTTTACCGAGCTGATCCCACCAGTTCCCGGTCGTGGTCGTAACCGGCTTGGAGGTGGTAGTACTTGTAGTAGTCGTTACAGGCGCTTTTGTAGTCGTAGTTATGGTTGTTGTCGTGGTGGTAGCAGCAGTGGTGGTAGTTGTGGTTGCAGTCGTGCAAGAAGCGAGGAGCATGGAGACTGTCAACAACAAACCGAANNCAAAGCAGTCAAGCCGCTACCCAACTAATAACGCGGGCCATAATGAGCGATAACTTTCCGATAATACCTCCTTTTTAAAACAAGTAGCATCCTGTGTGGTTTATATCAAATATTTTGGCGTATGCGCTTAATTTAAATATTTCCGTATGGATGTTCCAATGGATGCATTTAAATTAAACACATGCTATCATTGAATTTTACAATTGTCAATGTTGTTTTTGAAAAATGTAAATATTGCCGGTTATTATATGTTTTTAAAAAGATCGCTCCGGATTTATATCCAGGGGTAAATAGAATTAATTCCGATCGCATTTTACAGGCACAAAGAAATCGCAGGTTACTAATAATCAGGAGGCTTCAATGGTAAAAATCGTGCTAATTGGCGCAGGCAGTCATGTTTTCTCAAAGGCGACAATATCGGATATTCTGTCGTACCCGGAATTGAGAGAAAGTACGATCACTTTGATGGACATTGCCCAGGAACAACTGGATCTTATCACAGCTTACGCAAAAACACTGGTGAAACAGCACAACCTGAACACGAAGATAGAATCAACTACCGACCGCCGTAAAGCGCTGGCAGGAGCAGATTACGTTTTCGTGACGATTACCGTTGGAAAACGGCGTGAAGTCGCGGCAAAATCATCCACCGCGTACCACGGAATCGAACTGAGCCGCGGCGATACGATCGGCGCGGGCGGCGTTTTTTACGCATTACGCCAGGTGCCGGTTTTACTGGATATTTGCCGTGATATGGAAGAACTCTGCCCCAATGCATGGCTGATCAATTACTGCAACCCGATGGCGATCAACTCCTGGGCAATCAGTGATTATACGCATATTAAAAACGTCGGGTTATGCCACAGTGTGCAGCATACCGCGGCGGAATTGCTCAGGTACATTTGCGGCCCGCTTAAACCGGTGGAAATACCGGAGGGCGCCGGGCCTTATTATCAATTGTTCCAGAATCAGGTCCACGAGGAATTAAACGATGTTTCGTATTGGGTGGCAGGCATCAACCATATGGCCTGGTTCCTGGAGTACAAGTGGCACGGAAAAGACGCCTATCCCCTGCTGCGGGAGAGGTTGAATGATCCAGCGGTTTATTCGGGGCCGAATGCTTCTGCGGGAGGGCCGGACATCGTGCGGGTAGAGGTATTTAAGGCGTTCGGATATTATGTCACGGAATCCAGCAACCACATGGCAAGTTACGTCCCCTATTTTAAAAAGCGCCCGGAGCTCATCGAACGTTTCAAGCTCGATGAAAACAGACACGCCTGGAAAACCAGACTGGGCTGGGATGAAGAATTAAAGAAACAACTTAAAACCGGCCACAAATTCCCGATAATGCACGGCGTTGAATACGGCACGCAAATCATCCAGTCGATAGAGACCGGTAAACCGTCACGTATTAACGCCAATGTGTTAAACAAAGGACTGATCACGAACCTGCCGGAAGGTTGTTGCGTAGAAGTGCCATGCCTGGTGGATAAGCAAGGCATTCACCCTTGCTACGTGGGGGATCTGCCACCGCAACTGGCAGCCTTGAACCGCTCCAGCATTAACGTGCAGGAGCTGGCGGTCAGGGGAATCGTGGAAAAAGACAAGACAAAAATCTTCCAGGCAGTGCTGCTCGACCCGCTAACGGCCGCTATCCTGACGATCGATGAAACGCGCGAACTGGTCAATTACATGTTCGAGACCGAAACCGAATACCTGCAAGGATTTAAATAAGCAGCTAAAGCCAATCAGCCAAAAAGTGTTGTACTAAAAAGGCGGCGAAGATTTAAGCATTCTTCGCCGCCTTTGTTTATAGATAATTAATCGCAGGTTATTATGCGGGTGACCGTGTTATCGGGTCCGACCCAGACACCGCCGCGCATATCATCGCCATTGCGGCGCACATCGGACACGAATTTGCCGTTCTTATCGAAATGTCCCCAATCAACTCTATCAGTGTAGTTACAGAAACTGGGGTGAGACAAATCCACCGCGCCCAACAATGCCACCGGCGTCTTGCCCATGACCGGTTTGGGACGCAGCATCAGACGAATGTTGATACCGGCCATATAGAACTCATTTTTCGAAGCCTGGATCACCAGGCCGGCGCCACGCTCCGGATTCCTTTCGCTGAATTCAATCAACCCCATGTGACCTTCAAAGTCCATCGGGTATTTCAGTCTGCCGTGAATGCCCGGATCGCCTTCTTCGATGGCATGCACCCTGCCGGTACCCTGATATTTGAGCAGGAGCGGCGTCATTGCCGCGACCACCCGGGTCAGGGAAATCCTTCTTTGCTGGTCAGGCGGTATTGAACCGTCAGGCAATTGCTTGAAATG
>PMBW01000188.1:0-1048 GCA_003153075.1 Dehalococcoidia bacterium
ATGTTTGCGGTCACGGTCGCCAAGAGTTACCGCAGCCCCTGGGCGGGTACCAAAGTGTCTATCGGACATGCGATTATTGAAGTCCCGCTGATCCTGCTCATCTACTTCGGCTTCGGGCGGTTCTTTGAACACCACGTTGTGCAGATCGTTCTCAGTTTAATCGGCGGAGCCGTTATTATATGGCTGGGGATCAACATGTTCCGCGCCCGCAAAGACGTTGTAGAGAGCGGTAAAGACCTCAAATACGGCGCGATTACTACCGGCATCGTCATGAGCGCGATCAACCCGCTTTTCTTATTGTGGTGGGCCACCGTGGGCAGCATGCTGATAATGAAAATCATTGCTTTCGGCACAGCCTGGTTGCCGGTAATGATTATTGTCCACTGGGCCTGCGACCTGGTCTGGCTTTCCCTTGTTTCCGTCCTGATCTACCGCACCAAGGCACTGTGGGGAATGAAATTACAGGAATGGATATTTGCCGTCTGCAGCCTGCTGTTGTTGGGATTCGGGGTTTGGTACCTGATTTCCGGTATCCAGAAAATCAGCTCGTAGCTTCATCCGGTTTGGTGCCGCGCAGGTCGCAAACATCGATCTCGCAGCGTGTACAATCATTATCGTCACACGGCTCGACGTGAATCGTCACGTTGGAATTCGGCAATTTCGTTTTAATGTCTTTTTCCAGGTGGTCGCACATCCTGTGGGCCTTTTCCACGCTGACATCCCGCGGCATCACCAGGTGCAAGTCAATGAACCGCTCGCTGCCGGCGCGGCGGCTGCGCACAGCATGATAACTCACCAGATCGGTAAAATGTTCCCGGATGCAATTATTTAAGATCGCCTGCTCTTCTTTTGGCAGTGAGTAATCCGTCAGTTCGCGGAAAGCGCGTATCACCACGGAATAACCGGCTTTCAGCACAAATCCGGCCATGATCAGCGCAATGATAGGATCCAGAATTTCCCATTTGGTCAGGCGCACGGCCAACAGCCCGACTAACACACCAGCCGCCGAATAAACATCGGCGCTGATATTTTGCGCGGAAGCGTCGAT
>PMBW01000188.1:1093-20666 GCA_003153075.1 Dehalococcoidia bacterium
TCATGTTTAATAATGCGCTGTATAGCCGAATAGATGATGAAAGAACCGGCGCCCAGCACTAAAAATGCCTGGATCAGCGCGGAAACACCCTCCATTTTACCGTGTCCGAAGGGGTGCTCTTCATCCGCCGGAGCCACGGACATCCGCACGGCAATCACAGTAATACCGATAGAAAAGATGTCGAGAAAACTATCCGTCGCCTGCGCTGTAATACTGATACTATTTGAGATAAACGATACAACTACTTTGATAATGATCAGGCAAATAACGACGGCCAACGCCAGTTTGGCGGCCCCGCTCCTCGTGGAAATCGCTTTCGATATTTTTTTTAGCATGTATTTGTCCCTGATAACAAAAAACTCCCCAGAAACTCAGTCCTGTGGAGTACGTTCCGCCACTGCTATCCGCCCGGCTCCCCTGCTTTTTACTGCGGGATGCCTATTCTTGTTTACTTATGGTATCAAATATTCGAAATTATTGCTACTTCGAGTCTTCGCTGCGGTAAAGGCTGCTCCATTTCTCTTAATGCAGGAATATACTCCGAGGCAACAATACCAATTGCCACAATGCCCCATCTCTTTAATTTCTTTCCAACACGTAAGAGGAGATTGTTTAGAGGAGGTGCTCTGACTTGCGCTCCTCTCCCATTCGCTTTGTTCATGGACATTATAACTCGAGGCTTGGTTGTAACGACTTCCCCTATCAAGAGATTCAAACTGCTTTAAGCTCATTCGATGATAATATCCAGGCTGTTCAGCAGCGTCACCGCTCCGTTGAAGGAAAACCGCGTTTTCTTCAACACATTGTTTTTGACATCGATATAAAAGTTACGGGCTCCGCGTAAATCGGCGCCGGACAGATTTGTGTTATAAAAACGGCTGTTTTCAAAATCGGTGTTCTGCAGATCGGCATTAGTCATAACCGATTCGGTAAAATCGGCCTCTTTCGCTGCACAGGCCAGCATTTTTATTCCCGGAATTTTCATATAGCTGAAATCGGAGTAATTCAACTGGCATTCATTAAAGGTCAGGTCCCGGATGGAATCTGTTTTCGACCAACTAAAACCAATTACTTTACAGCGGGTAAATTGCGTTTCCAGAAAACGGCAACCGGAAGACTTGATCACGCTCAACGAACATTCTTGAAATNNGCTTCGAAACGGCAATCCTCGAATTCCCTGGCCGAAATAGTTTCTTTTTTCAGCACAATGCGGGTAAAAACCTGCTGATAATAGCTCTGTTCCAGAAAAGTCATGGCACCATTATAACACGTACAGTGAGCTCGGAAGTCAATTGCTAGCCTGAGAGATGCTTCCTGACATACTCCAACGCAGCTTCTCTGTCAGTTAATTCACCGGTAGCCTGTGCTTCGCGGATCTCCTCCAGTAATTCCCCGATCCGCGCGCAGGGTCTCATGCCGAACACATTCATTAAGTCATTACCGTCCACCAGTTTAACCGAACCTGCTGTGTTTTTCTGATGGAGGTGTTCCTTAAGCACGTATTTTACCAACTGCGTATGGTATTCCCATTGCGGCGGCAATAACCCCGGCCCCCTGGTGGCCAGATGGTCTGCCAGACTCAAATAAAGGGTATCGATGCCCACATCGCCGGCATCCCGGAAATAGCGGTAGATCGCGCGGCTGGTCGGCATACTGTTCTGACTCATCTGCGTCGGTCTTAAGTGATATTTCACCATCAGCGATACCAGTTTGATTTCCTTTGCGCTGAATCTAAGCCCGTCTAAAATACCCTCGACAATACTTGCCCCGTCTTCCGGGTGTCCCAGAAACCGCATCCGGCCGTTATCGTCGAAGAGCTTAGTTTGCGGCTTGGCGATATCGTGCAACAGCGCTGCCAGTTTAAGCAGCGACCTGCGCGTACTGCCGCTGCTGACAAGCTGGTCGAAATACTCTGCCGTTGCTGCAGACCATGGTACAAGCTTTAATATGCCCGCATCCTGGTGCTCCCAGACGCCCTGACGCAGGATGAAATCAACCGCACTGACCGTATTGATGGAATGGGTAAAAACATCCCAATGGTGCTCTTGCGGCTGCTCCACTCCTTTGAGCGGGATCAATTCCGGGATCAAGGCAGTCAACAGCCCCAATTTATCCATATCCTCGAAAATCCGTCCGCCGCGTGACGAATCGAGCAAGCGCAGGAGCTCTTCACGCACCCGTTCTCCGGGAACATCCGCGATCAGCGCAGCGGCCCGGATAATTTCCACCTCAGCTTTCCTATCGATGGTAAAACCTAGTTCAGAGGCTAATCGAACCGCCCTTAGCAGGCGCGCCGGATCGTCTTTGAACACCGTACCGGAAACGATCCTGATGATGCCTAGATCTAAATCAAACCTGCCGCCAAACGGATCGATCAGCGGGGTAGTTTGTCCGCCTGCGGTAAGTTGATGCAATTCCACGGCCATCGCATTAATGGTGAAGTCCCTTCTAGCCAGATCGCCCGCAATAGTTCCGCAAATAGAAGTAATATCGATCGTCCAGCCATTGAGAATGATGCGTCCGATTTTATTAACATCATCCAGCAGTACGAATTTGCCGTGCAACGAAGCCGCTATACCGGGCGCAATCTGAGCCGCGTCGGCATTTACGGCGATATCGATATCGGCGATGTCTCTGCCCAATAAAACATCGCGCACGAATCCGCCTACCAGGTAACCCTGGACATTTTGCTTCACAAGCAGACCGTCCAGAATCGCCAGTAAAGACAAAGCACGCGGTTCGATCATGTCTTTATTGAAAGAACCAGAATTTTCTTGAAACGGATTCATTCTTTCAACTCTCTTTTCCATTACTTTCCAGTTTACTCTTTCTACGGCCTTTTTGGTACATTAAGAACACCATCGTAATTCTGGTAGTTTTCAATTTTGTAATTGGGATTTATCATTCGTCCTTGTTTCACCTGGCCTCATATGCTATATTAATAACCACCGGAAACCAGGGAACATCATGACAGTTCCACACTCACAAACACTCTGATAAGGAGACGAAAATGGCAATGTTCTTAGTTGGCGATAGAGTGAAAGTTTTAGATAGACCGAATTGGCCCGACGGTTACAAGATCGCAGGTTGGGAAGGTAGTGTCGTCGAAGTCAGGGACAACCCGGCAGGCTATGTCATCGTGAAAGCAGATAAGACCGGTTACAATATGGCCTTCCCGGAGAAAGAACTGGCAAAGATCTAAAACGCCGGATTTGACCCCTTACAATGAAACAGACTATACTCAAATTAGAGACGATGCTGATTCTACCCAGTTTTTTTGTTTCTCAAACTTATGAGTAGAAACAGGAAGTTCAATTATTGTTTCCTCGTATTCTTCCCCGGCAATTTCTCTGTTTTAGCAAATTATGAGTAATCTGATAGACTCTTTTCACCGCCGTATTAATTACATGCGCATTTCGGTCACCGACCGGTGCGACTTGCGCTGCATCTATTGCGCCTCAACTTCATTCCATAACCAGACCCACGAGGACACTCTGCGTTACGAGGAAATCCACAAGGTTGTACAGGCGGCAGCCAGCATCGGTGTCACTAAAATCCGGTTGACCGGCGGCGAACCGCTGGTCAGACTGTACCTGAGCCGCCTGGTCAAACTGCTGGCAAATACACAGGGTATCGACGAAATATCGATGACGACCAACGGTACTCTATTGGCAAAATATGCCCCGGAACTGAAGGCGGCCGGACTGAAGCGCGTCAACGTCAGCCTGGACTCCCTCAAACCGGATAAATTTACCTACATCACCGGCGGCGACAAACTGAATGAAGTGCTTAAGGGAATTGAAGTTGCTAACAACGTCGGGCTGGTGCCGGTAAAAATCAATATGGTTGTGCTTAAAGGTATCAACTCCGACGAGATATTAGACTTCGCGCGGAAGACAATAACCGACGGCTGGAATGTCCGCTTCATTGAACACATGCCTTTCACCTGGGCAAAAATGCAGGGGAATGACCTGATCTCCTCACAGGAAATCATGTCGATCATCCGGGAGCAATTCGGCGAACTCGAACCGCACCGTCCCGAGGTAGGCAACGGCCCCGCCAAATATTATAAATTACACAATGCGGTCGGCACGTTGGGATTTATCGGGGCGGTGACGGATTGTTTCTGCGCCCAGTGTAACCGTTTCCGACTCACTTCTGATGGAAAACTGCGTCCCTGCCTGCTGGATGATGATGAAATCGATATCAGGGGACCGCTGCGCAACGGCGCCACGATCGCCGAGCTGGCCAAAATTATCCAATCTGCCGCGGATGTGAAACGCGCACAGCACCATCTTGGCACGGGAATTAAACCGTCAGCCCGTTCGATGCGGCAAATCGGCGGCTAAACCGCCGGACCGTTGAACTATTTCAGGCAATAAAAAAGCCCCTCGATGTTTGCGAGGGGCTTTCGTTTTACCCACGGTAGAGAAGCTTTGTAAGCGTCACGATGTGACCGGGGGCGCTAATTAGCAGGTGATACCCGAACATCTGTGTACATTTTCTGTCCGGTTGCTATTTGGCCCTTAACTTTAACTTGTCCCAGATTGTTTACGGTAACCAGGTTCGATACATCTTTCTGATAACCGCACAGCAGGCACTCTTCATACCAGCCATCTGTTTCACGCTGTATGTACAGGTCGCCGTTACATCGGGGGCAACTCTTTAATTTCCAGACCGCCATATTTCCCATCCCTTCAAGTTTACGAGGACATCTGTAATCATCCCAATGTCCTTCTCAAATTTTGCGGGTATTTATTACGTTGCCCGCTAACGACCTTTTTCATTTATACTGGTTTTCTCTTGATTACCCAGTCCGTATTAGACAATAGACCATCAGGGTTACGGTAACATTAAGATTAGGCACAAGAGGTAACAACAAAGTAACGGTTAAGTAAACTTTAAGTTACAAAGCGCAGTTTTAGCTGATACCGCCGGACCTGCATCCTGTCTATTTATCCTATGTTAATTAGTCTCCAACGGTATAAAGATCGAATCGTCGCCGGTATCTTTAGCCGGATAAGTTATCTCTGTAAAGATAGTCTCTTTCGAATTTTTATCAGCCAGATTACTGTGGAAAACCAACCTGTAACTGGTACCGTTCGCCGTACTTGCCGTAAACGTGGGCAGTCGGTCGGAAGTATTCGCCACCGCAGCCGTGGCAGTCGCCGTTGACGTATAAATAACTGTATTTCCGGCTCTAACCTTAAAATCAACGCTGCCGCCGGTTGCCGGTTTTTCAGTGTTATACCAGCAATCCACTTTATCGCCGTCAGCAAGGTTCAAGTCTACCGTAAAAGTCGCGCCGCCGTCAAGTGTCAACCTCAACTGGTATATTTTCCACTTGGCGCCTCTGGAATCAACAATATTTTTTGCCATAACGATCTGATATTTTCGCGCAGGCTCTGCCGAAGATCCGGATTTCGAGATGCACCCGAAAAGTGTCGAAGTTGCCAGTATTGAAACTATCAGTAACGCTGAAATAATAAATCTGCTTTTTTTCACTTTAGCTTCACCACATACCCCACTATCATAACAGTACAACCGAAAATGCCCTCCGTCAATATTTGTTTTAAGATTTTAATCTAAATTTTTGTAGTACTTGCTGACTATAAATATGTTAACGAAATATAAAACGAAATCCTTATTTACGTCCGGGCAAAAAGCCTGTAAAATGGGGGCGTCCGGTATTCGATGGAAACCGATGGACTCAGGGGGTGAAATGATGGATTGTATTTTTTGCAAGATTATTGCCGGGCAAATTCCCAGCGACGTAGTGTATACCGATGATAAAGTAATTGCCTTCAAGGACATCAATCCGCAAGCGCCGGTGCATCTCCTGCTGATTCCCCGCGAACACATCGCCACCCTTAACGATATCACCGAACAACAGACAATGCTGATAGGGCATATGCTACAGGTCGCCCGCCAGCTGGCAAAACAGAATGGTATCACCGCGAAAGGCTACCGGGTGGTGATCAACTGCGGGCCGCACGGCGGACAGGTTGTGCAGCACCTGCATATGCATTTGCTAGGCGGACGGGAGCTTACCGGCTGCATGGGATAGGCTGATTCTCCGGGTTGGTAAATGCTTGCCTAAGCAGCACAGGTTCTTATTAATTGTGACTTTTGATCTTTGTTTGAAGTTTTATTATTGAGATTTGAGTTTATTCTGGTAATCAAGGAACATATACAAGCCGGCGATGCTTTTACCGTCGCTGATTTTACCCGCAGCCAGCATCTTCCGTATCTGTGGCACGGTCTTTTTCACAACATTTATGCCCTCGGTGTCTTCCGCTGTTAAACGGCTGGTCACCAGCTCGGTCGCCAGGTAGAGATGCATAAATTCCGTGGAATAACCGGGCGCTAAATAATAACCGCCCAATTTGACCAGTTTCCGCGGCAGGTAGCCGGTTTCTTCCTGCATTTCCCGCTTCACCGCAGTTTCCACATCTTCATCACCATCAATACCGCCGGCTACAATTTCCAGCAGCTCTTCACCTATGGCCTCGCGGTACTGGTTGACCAGCAGGACATTGTTTTTTTCGTCGATGGCAACGACCGCAATACAAGGACTATGTTCGATGATTTCACGTTTGGTCTGGCGACCGTCCGGCATCTGAATGGTATCCACTCTCAGCTTGACGGCATGCCCATTGAAAATCACTTCGCTGGCTAGTGTTTTTGCCGGTTTCATTTTGCTTCCTGCTTCCCGGAAATTTGTATCGTCATCGCCGTTTCATCACAATTAGGGAATTTGGAGCAGCGGTAACACTCCGTCCATATCTTCTGCGGCAGGGTCATCTTTTCCACTTCTTTCAGTCCCATCTTTTCAAAGAACTTCGGTTTGTATGTAAGACAGAATACGGTAGTAATGCCCAAGTCTTCCGCGTCTTTCAGGCAGGCTTTTACCAGTTTGTCGCCGATCCCCTGCTTTTGCATTTCTTCATCAACGGCCACAGACTTGATTTCCGCCAGGTCCGACCACAATACATGCAGCGCGGCGCAGCCGATAACACGTTTGCCTTTTCTGACCACGATGAAATCGCGGATATTTTCATAGATTTCACTCAGCGGGCGGGCCAGCATTACGCCCTGCCCGGCAAAGGTATTTACGAGTTTATGAATGCGCGGTACTTCACTGATATTGGCTTTCTCTACTTTTATCGAACTGGTTTTAACCACTTTATTGTTTCCCCTTTAATCGTTTTTCCAGAGTGCTGTAAAAAGATGATTCCGGATGAATTCTTAAAAACCGGATGGTATGACGACTGCGTCTGGCAGTAATTACAGCCCCGCTAGTCAACGGCAAATTGGTGTGGCCATCAATGCTGAGGGTGGCCGGATGCACGGTCTGCACGCTAAGCCGGACGGTCACATTGGACGGTATCACAACGCAAAAATTTGCGCTCAAATGCGGCATGATCGGCAGTAAAACGGCGTTTTTGGATTGCGGATGCAGGATCGGTCCGCCCGCGGCCAACGCATAACCGGTGCTGCCGGTCGCCGTTGCCAGAATCACACCGTCGGCCTTATAGGTTGTCAGCAGTTCATCATCAATACTGGCCGTAACATAGATGACCCGGGCCACCGAGCCGTGCGCAATCACCACATCATTCAAGGCGTAAAACGTGCTTTGCGCCGCGCCTTCCTCCGGTGTCACTTCCGCTTCCAGCAGATAACGCTCATCGATCCAGCCCTCACCGGCCAGGATGCGGTCCAATTTTTCATCCGTTTCTTTGACGGTCAATTCTGTCATGAAGCCCAGGTTCCCCAGGTTAATGCCGCAGATCGGCGTTCTCCCCGGGATAACAGCCTGCGCCGCCCTCAAGATATTACCGTCACCACCGATGCTGAGAATTAACTCTGTGCCGTTTATTCTGGTTTTAGCGGCTTCTCCTTCCCAGGATGAACCAATCCAAACGGAACAACCTTTGGCCGTCAGGGATTTTTCGAGGTCNNGATGAAGCTATTTGTCAGGGGAACATAAAAGAAGTGTAACATCGGCAAATTGGAGTGTCAAGAAAAACGGCCGGATACTGCACCGATTAAAACCGGTGCTATTTCCCCGTACCGGCGGTAAGTAGCGGGGTAACTTACATAACCTGGATTCCTTTTACTTTCAATTGAGGAACCAGTTTGTTCAATGATTCGTCATTCAACGGGTTATCATGGACAATCATCTCCAAGGTTAATAGTAAGACAACGCCCTATCTCATGGCTTGCCTGAAACGAATTTCCATAGCCCTGATAATATCGTTTGTTACCAATACCTGGTTAATACGCTCGGGCCTGCTGTCCTTAATGGAAAGGTCGAAAATGTGTTTTTGTTTGTGTTTTAGCTATTGTCAATTGGAATTTGTTTATTGTTATTTGGAATTTTACTTTTATACTCAGCTTGATTTCACTCTCACTTTAGTGTTAATCTGATGCTAATAGTTATCATTTAAAAAGAAAAGGAAATCGCGATGGAAGAAACAATCGTTTATTTTGACAAGCAAGGTGTTGAGAATACCGAAGCAGTCTTACGCATCGCCAAAAAACGCGCCGCGGAACTGGGCATAAAAACAATTATTGTCGCTACTACTCTTGGTAATACCGCAGCCCGCGCGACTGAAGTATTCAAGGGTATGAAAGTGGTGGTAGTAACCCATTCCGCCGGTCTTAAAGGCCCGAACACCCAGGAATTAACTGAAGAAAACCGTCAGAAGATCACCGCTAACGGTGGTATTATTTTAACGACAACCCATCTTTTTCGAGGTGTCAGCGGAGGTATGCTCGACAAATTCAATTCGCATCAAATCGGATTAATTATTGCGAATACCTTGCGTATGCTCGGGCAGGGCATGAAAGTCGTGATCGAAATCGCCGTCATGGCGGCAGATGCCGGATTGTTGGATATTTCTGAGGACGTAATTGTGATTGCCGGCAGCGGCAGGGGCGCGGACTACGCCGTCGTACTTAAACCGGTCTATTCCAATAATTTCTTCGACCTGAAAGTGAAGGAGATCCTCTGCAAACCGCGTTTTTAGGAGAAGTTGCCAGTTAACAGTATTCAGTAATGAGTATAAAGTTTAGAATTCAGGATTTAAGACGATGAGTTATCACGAACACAAGAGACTGGAAAATAAAGTCGTCGGCTGCGCGGTACTCGTTACCTCTGACAGCCGTACCGAAGAGACCGACGAATCCGGCAAACTGATCAAGCAGCGTTTACTGGATAAAGGGCACAAGGTCGTCTATTACACTATTCTGAAAAATGATGCCGCGATTTTGAAAAACAAGATCGTCGAATTAATTCAACAGGAAGAAGTCCAGGTCATCATTACCAGCGGCGGTACAGGTTTGAGCCATAAGGATGTGACCGTCGACACCTTGCAAGCGATGCTGGAGAAGCAACTAGACGGTTTCGGCGAACTTTTCCGCCAGCTGACATACCAGGAACTGGGCACCGCCAGTATCATGAGCCGGGCAACAGCCGGGGTGATCAGCGGCAAAATCATCATCTGCTTCCCGGGCTCGCTGGGAGCGGCAACACTGGCAATGGATAAAATTATTCTGTCCGAGATCGGACATATGGTCAGGGAGGCAACAAGATGAGACCCTTCGGCGCGCTTATTTCATACCAGGAAGCCAAGGCAGTTATTGACCAGCATACTCACGCTATCACGCGCACCGAATCTGTAGCGGTTGACGATGCCGTAAACAGGGTATTGGCCGAAGACCTGACCGCCAAAGTGAATGTGCCACCTTTCAATCGCGCGGCGATGGACGGCTATGCCGTCAAAGCCAAAGACACGTTTGACGCCGGGCAGTTTAAACCGAAGATTTCCAAAATGATCGGCGAACTCCACGCCGGAGAAAACCCTACCAAAAAAATAAAATCCGGCGAATGCATACAGATCTCCACCGGCGCGGTAATGCCGGAAGGCGCCGATTCGGTGATGATGGTGGAAGACACCGAACGGGAAGGTAACGAAATAAAATTCTTTAAATCGATCACGCCCGGCACCAACATCGGGAAAATGGGCGGGGACATCAAAGATGGTTCGGTTATTCTAAAGACCGGTATAGTGCTGGATGCCGGGAAAGTCGGCGTTATTTCCTCGCAGGGACTATCTAAGGTCAAGGTCTACGAGAAACCGAGAATTGCAATCATCCCTACCGGTGAAGAAGTAGTACAGGCCGGTAAAAAATTGCTACCGGGTCAACTATATGACATTAACTCACACACAATTTCCGCTTTGGTCAGCGCCAGCGGCGGCATACCCGTCAGAATTAACATCGCGGGGGACAAAGCCGAAGAATTACGCGCCGCCGTCAAAGAAGCCCTGAAGAGCGACATTGTAGTGCTTTCCGGAGGGTCATCCGTGGGCGAACGCGACCTCCTTGTAGACGTCATTGACATGTGGGGAGAAATCCTCTTTCACGGCGTGCAGGTTAAACCCGGCAAACCGACCATCTTTGCGATGATCGAAGGCAAACCGCTGATGGGCATGCCCGGTTATCCCACTTCCTGTTTGATCAACTCTTATCTTTTCCTGGCGCCGGCCATCAGAAAACTAGCGCACCTGCCGCCGCGCTCGGGCGACACCGTTAAAGCCAAACTATCCCGCCGGGTTCCCGGCAGCACGGGCAGACGGCAATTCCTTACAGTCAAACTGGTCGGGGATGAAGCGGTTTCGGTGTTCAAAGAATCAGGGGCCATCACCAGTATCGCTGAAGCCGACGGCTACATTGAAATCCCGGAAAATATCGATATGCTGGAAAAAGGCCAGGTTGTAACAGTGACATTGTTTTAGACTTCGTTATGCACTAAATACGAATATCGAAATAATATTTAAGCTGACAACATCCAGGCATCATGCTGCTATTCCCATTCCAACCAAGGTTGGTATTTATTATACAACTCAAATATTCCATATTATGCTATATATTTTATATTCCATTTTATGATTGCTATTTTTGGAATTTTGGATTATGATAAGATCCAAAGGAGGAAAAATATGTCCGGTAATACTAAAAAAGCAACTTTTAACCTACACATTGATATATTAGCTGAAGTGGATGAACTGATGATTCAAGGTATTGCCTCCAGTAAAAATGCACTTGTTGAACAAGCGCTGCGTAAAGAAATGAATGAGTTTAAGCGCCAGCAGAGGAAAATTTTATGGCAGCAGGCCGCCAAAGACCCCTTATTTATCAAAGATGTTGCTAAAGTTGAATACGATTTCAGAACTGCGGATTTCGAGACCATAGGAAGTACTGATTAATGACTACTCTCCAATGGTCTGTTATTGAAGCTAATCTAAACCCTGTAATGGGAGCGGAACAAAAAGGCATTCGCCCGGTGTTGATTGTTAGCAATGAAGAATATAACATTGCAATGCCTAACGTTACCGTCCTGCCTCTGACTACAACTCAACGTCGTTCGTATCCCTCCGAAGTAATTCTGCCAGAAAGAAAAGCCGGTCAACCAATAAGATCGATTGTCATGACTCATCAAATAAGAACTATTTCTAAACAACGACTTGGGAAACAGTTCGGACACCTCGATGACATTATTCTTCGTATGGAAATAAATTCCGCTATCAAAGAACACCTTGACCTAGATTAGTATCAGCAGACTTATTTAATTTCTTTGTACAACGTATGCATATAAATTTCAAAACCCTGTGTCTGCCAGAAAGAATTAGCTACAACATTATGAGCAGCCGCGTTTAGTTCAATACGATGGATGTTATTAGCCTGAAACCACTGCATAATTTCGGTCACCATTATTTTACCGATACCTTTGCGGCGGTGGCTGGCGGTCACTGCTATATCATGGATATAGCCGTATTTCTCACGGTGGAAACCCGGACTGGCCGGGTGTATCTCAGACAAAGAATATCCAACGACTTTTAAGCTGTCTAACGCTACCAGCACCAAACCGTCCGCTGATTTCATCAGCCGCCGTACCTGATTTTCCTCAAAACCGAGGGTGGAACCCTCACGCGGTGTAAAAATATGATCGATATTCTGGTGGAAGATCATAAACTCCCACCAGAGTTTACCGATGGCGGTAACGTGCTTTTCATCGGCCTTAACGATCTCAATCATCTAAGCCTTCTTGCGTTTGTATATGCCGCTTTTGCCGCCGGTTTTGGTCTCCAGGTAGATATCGGTGATGGTCATCCCTTTTTCAACCGCTTTGCACATATCGTAAATTGTCAGGGCAGCCACACTGACTGCCGTTAAAGCTTCCATTTCCACACCGGTCTTGCCGGTGCTTTTCACGGTGGCTGTAATCCCGATGCAATTGGTTCCGGTCAGATCAAAATCAATGGTAACGCTGTCGATCGGAATCGTATGGCAAAGCGGAATGAAATCCGGGACTTTCTTCGAGGCCATGATCCCGGCCACCCGCGCAACCGCCAGCACATCGCCCTTTTTCAGACTCGCGTTTTTCACCTGTTCCAGCGTAGACGGCAGCATGATCACAGTGCCTTTAGCTACTGCTTCGCGGACAGTAATACCTTTCAGGCTGATATCCACCATTATTGCATCGCCGCTGGAATTAACGTGACTGAGTTGTTTTGCCAATATCTTTTTCCCCCGCAAGGTAATCGTAGCAGGATTAATAAATGCTGACAAGTAGGATAAAACTGTGAAGTTCTCCGATTACATTTGTTATTTGCTGGATATCTCCCTCTCAGGGAGGGATCAAGGGAGAATTCTATATTTCTCTTCTTTGGCGCTATTTACGCAGGGGCGCCAGGAGCGGGGTTCTTTTTAAATTCTTTTCTAGAGAGAATCGATCACCCTATTTTGTGATCTGGAAACTTCTCGCTACATTGTTATAATCATCTGAAAAGCGGCTGAAATCTTCATCTTTCGCAGAACAGGTCAATGTCCAGATAGTTTTATCTACCAGGCATACCATTGCGAGATTATGCATTAACCCGGTTGTCGTAGAAAAATGCGCCTTGTACTCAAAAATAGTCGCATCTTTTCCATTCAATGATATTTTCGTCCTTGAGACTTCCTGGTAGTTCGGGTCCAATTTTTTCAATCCGTTTATTTCAGCTTGTAACGCCAGACCGTTATTCAGAACCAACGCTTGAGCAGGCTCCACTACAACAGCCACAGCAGGATAATAACCGGTGGAGTTTTTTAAACCGGACATGAACAGCATGCTGGCTTTATCGATCGGCAAACCGGATTTGATTGCTTTGACCGAGTCTTTCATCTGGGAGTTAACGCCGGCGAGGTCCGCAACTGGTTCCCACTGATTCGGGTAGGAAACACTGAATAGACTATTTTCATCAGTATAAGTCGTGAAATTTGCGGGAATCTGAAAAGGCTGCGTGGTAGCAGTAGCGGCCGTGCTGCTCGAACATCCCATCGCTAAAGACAATAAAACAACAATAGCAGCAGTTAGCGCGAACAGTTTGGTAAATTTCATCTTTGCCTCCGGATTTTCATCAATAATATATATTTTCACATGATACAGATTCATGGGAGGCAAGTCAATACGTCTTTCCCACCAATAACAGAGACAGCAGGACTCAATTTACATCACGACAAATTCTTGAATATTGATACTTGGATCTTGATTATTGTTTGTTTATATCAAAATATAAGGTGGGCGTCTTGATTCTATCTCAACTGCGCCCACCTTTTTCACTATTCTTGATGCTTGATTATTGAATATTGATTGTTGGTTTAGTCCGTTGTTTCGGCTAAACCGTCGTCGTCCTTGGCTCCAACTTTCTTCGGACGGATCTTTCTGTAGACATCTTTCGGAGCCTTCTTTTCACCGCCAACCGTTAACAGCCGGTCAATGGTGATAGCGAACAATCTTTCGTTCTCTTCAAGGTACGGCTCGATCAATTTCCAATCCGCCTCCGTCATTTTAGCGAACTGTCCGCCGTTGAGTTGCTCTTCAACCAGTTTCCGGTTCGGGTCGCGCACATAAATCGCGCCGCCGGACGCCAGCGAAAAGATATTGGAGCCGGGATAAGGCGATTCATACTCACGGATCGACCCGTCGTTGTCATCGAAGCCGATGCCATTCAGGATCACAAACCCGCCACCGTTCAGTGCATCCCCGGCCATGAATGACTCAGCCAGGTAGTCCAGCGCCGTGCCGTTGATGACCACCCTCGGCTTACCGACGGCATTGATCAGGGGACGCCCTGCAGCATTGCCCATGATAAATGCCGAACCCCCTTTGGCGCCGTACATAAATGTCTGTCCGACATCGCCGTAGACTACCAGCTTACCGTCTTTCATGATCTGGCAAAGCTGGTCCTGCGCGTTGCCGTGGACGTAGATCTCCATACCGTCAATACCGGAGGCCAGATAGTCACCGGATGAACCGTAGACATCTATCCGTACACCTTTGGTCGCCGGGCCTAAGCCGCAGCCGGTGAAGCGCTGGCCGCGGTATTTGTAGACAATGAAATGCCGCCAACCGAGTTTGAAAGCTTTGGTTATCAACACCGCATCGCAGTTATCGCCTTCCGGCTCGAATTGTCCCGCATCGATCACCAGTGTTTTATTGTTCTGGTGCGGTTTCTGCAGTGCAGCGCGGGTGGCATAACTTATTTGCACGAACTGGGAAGTTGGTTTTTCGGTAATCATCGGCGTTGCAGCCAACAATTCATCGATATTGATTTTCAGGACATGCTGCACAGAACTGCGTTTGATTTTTCCGGTGTTGTAGCGCAGGTCGTTCAACAGGGTCAAGGCCGTAATTGCCGTCTGTTTGAAAGCATCATTTTTCAGACCGCTAAGTTTGATTGCTTCAACCGCAAACCTGAACTCTTCGGCATCGAATCCGCTCATCGCATCCCGAACATAAAAGAAAATTTTATTCGCCGGGGAACTGTCCAATTCAGCGAATAAACCATCGAGTTTTTCTTGAATAGTTTTACCTTCGGCGGCTTTTACCTTTACTTTCTTCGAAACATCAACCACGACCTTATCGCGCGGAGTTTCGATCACCTTCCCGAATTTATCGGCACAGATCAACTGTTTTTTCCCCGAGCCGTCTTTAGCATCTTTCAGACTGAAGATAAAAGCTCCGCCATCGGTATAGCTGCCGCCGCGGGCATTCCAATACTTGTCGGCAATCGGTCCAAAGCGGGCGTCTTCGCGCTGTAAAGAAACTAGTGTTGCATCGATGGCCTGTTTTTCCGAACAGATCAGACCGATTTGTACCTCACCCTCCTGCAGGGCAAACACCTGCGGTCTGAGCATGGCGGTATCCGTGATGCCGATCAACTGGAACTGATCATTCTGTACATCGTTACGGGCGATGATGAAGAACCACGGCCCGTCAGGCGATGAAAAGACGTGATGTTTCTGAATGGCCCGGTATAATGCCTGTTTCTGCGCAGGCAGCATATCAAAGTCCATCTCTGATGTCGGCGCCAGGGCTTCAATTAAATATTCAAGCGGATATTTATACACCCTGCTCCACAGGTCAAGTAACAGCGCCGCCTCTTCCGTGTCGGTCAGGAACAGGGGGAAATAGTTACGCTGTTTCAAATATTCCAGCACGGACTGGTAATTGGCAAAGTCGCCGTTATGTACCAACGCTTCATTGAGCGCGCTGAAGGGATGACAGCCGCCCGGATGCCAGACACGCCCGCGGGTGGGGTAGCGCTGATGCGCCAGCCAGACATGGGCTTTGAAATCATCCAGTTTATAATAGCGGACGACATTCTCCGCGTATCCGACGATCTTCAGGATCATCATGTTCCGGCCGTGGGACATGACAAAGGCCTTTTTTTCGCCGAGTGAAGCATAATACTGCTTATTGATTTTAAAGCTGTTCTGATAGACAAACTCATCCTCGGCATCCCGCCGGTCGAGGGAGGTCAATTTCTCATCCGCGATAAATTTATACAGGACATCGTTCTTGACCCGCACGAAATAACGCATGATATCCGGCGGTTTGACCTCCAGGCCGATGCTTTTATAATCATCGAGCGTATCCAGTTTCTCAAATTTGTCGATCTTAAAATACGGGTGGATGTAGGTGTGTTCGATTTCTTTTGCCACGCCTGCATCCAGCAACGCAATGTGGATCATGTAGTCTTCATCCAGGACTTTTCTGGTAACACCCAGGGCTTCTGGGACAAATCCGACGGCGCCAATACCGCCGCCTTTGCCGTTGCCCCGGTTATGCATCTGCGCCGAAGGCTCGAAGATGTTTTTACCGGTCACGGGAATAGAACAGATAAATCCGGTAACGCCACAGCCGCCTTCTTCCTCGGTATTAGCGGCGAGATCCGGTACCTGACTGCACAGTTCAGTGCGGGATGATAATATTTTTTCGGCATTATCCATTATGGTCTAACTCCGTTTCATGACTATAATCTATATGCTTCAGTAAGTCCGTCCTTCCGACGAGTTCCCTGACACTCTTCATGCCAAACTTCTGAAGGATATCGACCAACTGGACATTCCAGGCATTATACATATTGGTCAACCGCTGCGTTGCCCAACCCTCGTTAAACAGGTCTGATAACTCCGAGTCTGTGGAAGCAATGCCCCTGGCGCAGCCCCTTCCGGATTCGCAGTTACCGCAGCGGACGCACTCCAATGAGACCATTTCCGCCGTCCCGATCACTGCGCCGTCGGCGCCCAGGCAAATCGCCTTGGCCAGGTCATGCGCAGTGCGGATACCCCCGGAAGCAATCAGCGTAATAGCATCACGCACGCCTTCATCTTTCAGGAATTTATGAACTTTTGTGATGGCGTACTCGATAGGCATGGCAATATTTTTCTTGGCAATATCGGGTGCTGCCCCGGTGCCGCCGTACCCGCCGTCGATGTGGATGATATGCGCACCGGCATAGTACGAACCTACAGCTACCATGTCCACGTCGTTCGGCGTGGAAACCTTGACCGATACCAGGGCATGAGGGTTAATTTCCTTGATCCAGTCGATGTGCTTTTTGTGGTCTTCGATGGAATACACCGAGTGGAACGGGAACGGGGAAAACAACGATGTGCCTTTTACGGCCTCTCGCATTTTCGCCACGCTTTCCGTATTTTTTTCTCCGAGCAAGTGCCCACCGAGCCCCGGCTTGGCGCCCTGGGCATATTTAAATTCAACGATCTTGACTCGCTGGATAGTCTCTTCACGCACACCAAACAGACCTGTAGCGATCTGGGTGATTACGTGTTCGCTGTACGGCTGCAGGTTGTCAGGAAAACCGCCTTCTCCAGTGCACGTAAAAGTATTCCAGTTGGTCGCATTATGCGCTTTAGCCACCATCGTAGGAAGACTAACCGATCCGAAAGACATTCCGCCGCCGTATACCGGGGTTGAAATGACGACATTCGCCCGACCGTCATTTCTGCGGTTTAATGGGATCTCCGTAGATATTTCCGATTTATTCACCTTTTTCGGGTGTTCGGGGAACTTAAACCGCAATTTATCGAAGCCGCCCCCGGAATTGCCCACATTATATTCCAGATCCTTACGCTCCGGTGGAAGGCCGGTTTCAGCCATGATCCAGGTTCCGGTGATCATGTCAGCGGTCCAGCGGAAGTCTCCCAATGTCGCGTACATGGGGTTCAAAGACAGGCTCAAGGCTTTACGCGGGCATTTGGCGACGCAGTAGAAATCCTTGCTCTGGCACTCAAACCCGATACATTTGTAATCGATGGGACGTTTAATTTTATTATGCCCCTCGACCCTTTCATGCACACCGTACGGACAGGTTTTGGCGCACGTTCCGCAGTTGATGCAGTCCTCGGAACGGGTAATCTTATATTTCGGCACCTGGTGCTTGAACCTTGAAGGGGCTAATCTGATGTTTACAGTTGATGGTTTCATATGCTCACATCTTTTTTATTTTGAAATAATTTACCGATTATACTTTTTATATAGTTTACCGATCATATTTTTAAAACAGCTTACCAAAGGTATCTTTATCTATTTCTTCAAAGAATATCGCCCGACCTGATTCTCCCCGCAGGCGGCGTGCCTCACGGATCCCCATGGCTCCCATCATTTCCAATATCTGTGAGTGCCAGGCGCTCATGAGATTGATCATGCGCTGGGTAACGATCGGGGTCGGAATAGTAGCGACGGCTTCCGGAAAAACCAGGTATTGCTCACGCTCTTCATAAATTCTGGCGCCCAACCCGATCATCAGCGGTAAATCGATGGCCGTCAGATCAGCGCCGCAAAGCATGGCTTTGGTTACGTGCTCTGCCAGGCCGATACCGCCCGAGACTATGATGGTAACCTCATCACGGATATGATCTTCTACCAGCCTCAGATGGACAGATCTGATGACATCTTTGAGGTGCCTGCTGCCGGATCCTGCGGGACTGTTCAGTTCCTGCCCCCGGTAATCGGCAGTCAATTGGATAATTTCCGCGCCGTCGTGCGCCAGTTTGGTAGCGGTATATTCCACATCTTTCACCGCCGGAACGCGCACAATTATGAGAGCCTGGCTGATCTTTTTTATTTTTTCCTTGATAACCGTAAAAGTTTTCAATAACGCATCATTATATTCGATGGACACAATACGCGCTTTTTTGATCATATCCTTATGCCCGTCGATTTCCGCGACAGTAAGGCGGGGGATAATGTTATCGCTGTGCTTCTCACAATCCGCGGTGATGTCCGCAATCGGCATGATGACGAATGTATTGAGTTCCGCTGCAGCTTTTACCATTGCCAGCTTTACATTCGGGCTTAACTTGTCCTCCGGGAGATCGAAGAGAATCGGCAGCGAGACATCAACGGTATCAGGCACCTTTGAAACCAACTGCTTTTCTGCATTAAACACCAGATGATTGAGTTTGCGGCCCAGATCAATGGATGTACTGATATATTCACGCCCGTGGATCCCGTCCCGGGTCGGGCGTACAATTTCGGACATATCCGTCCACATACTGTCAAATCCGGTTCCTGTAAACGGGCCCCGGTAGCCTGCGCCGGAAACAGGGACGTTCCCATCCTCGGACTGCTTATAGAGGGTGATCAGCATGTCCGGCTTCCAGTATGAACCACCCGTGTTGACGAAGCCCTTATCCAGCGATTTTTCGAGCGCGCCGCGAGGGCATTCCTGGATACAGCGGAAACAGTTTTTACAAACTACGGTGTTCGGGTCCGCCATTTTCCGCGGGTCGGCTTCACTTCGTTTGTGCGCCTGGTAAATACAAACTTTGGTGCACTTGCCGCAGTTAATACAATTTTCCCCCCGCACTATCTTGAACTTGAAAACATAGTCCAGTTCGAGCGGTATAGCCTTTGGGTGAATGTGATATTTCTTGGGCATAATCTTTATCCGTCTTTTTTGATTTTATTATATCAGCGGTTTAGTTGTTCCGCTCGACCATATCCCAGTACTCTTTGGTGGCATCGACNNTTCATCAGCTCGAGGTTGGTCTGACAGATCTCCTCACACCCTTTGCAGTGCATACACATAAAAGCCGCAGTTGCCTCTTCCTGGGTCACCTTTTGCCCGGCCAGTAATTTCTTGGCAAGGGCAATTTTACCTTTAGCTGTTAAGGCTTCATTTTTCGTGACGAGATAAGCAGGACATTCCGCCATGCA
>PMBW01000359.1 GCA_003153075.1 Dehalococcoidia bacterium
TCGAAATCCAGCGCCTTGCTTTCAATGAGCATTTTTTCGTAGTGCTCGTAGACGCGTCCCACCACTTCCTCGAAGTAACTGCGGTTGCGTCTGACGTAATCGGACGGTGAGATCATTTTACTTTTGGCGTTGGAGATCGCCGACACCACAGCCTGGGGCGGATGCTGTTTGGGATCGAGGTTCAGCTCCTGAAAACAGCGCTTGATGATCGACATCTGGTCGTCGCCGTCATAGATCACGAACTCCGGTTCGATGCCGACGGCCTTGCCGTCGATTCTGAGGATTTTGGCGCAAATCGAGTGAAAAGTGCCGACCGTCAGCTCTTTGACCGAGCCCGGCACCAGCTTATCCAGCCGCTCCACCATCTCCCTGGCAGCTTTGTTGGTAAAGGTCACGGCGATGATGCGCCGGGGCCTGATCCCGATCTCTTTGACCAGATAGGCGATGCGCTGAGTAATCACACGGGTTTTACCGCTGCCCGGTCCGGCCAGGATCAGCACCGGACCTTTGATCGCCTGCACGGCTTCCTGTTGTTTCGAATTCAATTCTAAAAGTGTATCCATAAGTAATCTCAATTATAACATTAATGAATTGACTGACAGTTATGCATAATTTGTCGTTATTGTTATCTGTATCAGGCGCCGACGGCCGATGGTTTCGATTCCGTCCGCGCCGGCCGCATTTTCAAGGCAATAAAAAATGGCAATAATGGTGGTGGAAATATGATGCTACGTGCGCTAAAATCAGGTAAATAAGGCTATTGATGGTAAAAGGAGGATAACATGCCGGCATCATTTTGGAAAGGGGTGATCAGTTTTGGCATGGTCGCCATACCGGTAAAAATGTCTGTGGCTACAGAGACGAAGACACTGGCCTTTCACTATTTACATCAGAAATGTCTGACCCGACCCAAACAGGTGCTCTATTGCGCTGAAGACAAAGAGTATTTTAACATCTCCGAGACGGTGCGCGGTTATGAGTATAGTAAGGGCCGGTACGTGATCTTCGATGAAGATGATTTCAACAAGGTTCCGGTAAAAACAACACATAGTATCGATATCATTGGTTTTGTGAAAGCGAAAGAAATCGATACCATTTATTACCACGACAGCCATTATCTTGAGCCGGAAAAACCGGGGATGAAGCCTTTCGCGCTGCTAAAAACGGCACTGGAGAAATCAGGGATGGTAGGTATTGCCAAGGTGGCTTTTCAAAGACGGGAGCATCTGTGCTGTTTACGTCCGCTGGATAAAATCCTGGTTTTGCAGACGATGTATTACCAGCAGGAAATCCTGCCGACGGCCGAATTGACGCCGCCGGAACAGAAACTGAACGCAGCGGAACTGGACATGGCGGAAAAACTGGTGGCGGCGATGACCACGACTTTTAAGCCGGAGGAATACCGTGATGAATATGCGCTGGCTTTGCAGCAGATGGTTGATGCTAAATTAAAAGGGGTTGAGATCAAAGTGCCGGAAACCCCTAAAATCGAGTTTGAAGACCTGATGACCGCGCTGAAGCAAAGCGTGGCGGCAGCCGGGAGAAGATAATATCACTTGGCTGCGTCCGGCACGCGGATAAACTCAAGTGCGTTCCGTACCGAAAAATTGTGCGATTTGTTCTTGAAAATGATGTGGATCCTGTCTGCCTGTGCTGCCATCAGTCTCAGCTTCGGCAGCCTCCGGCATAATGCCGGATTTTTGATTTGCACTAGAATAGCGAAAGAAGCAATCCTAGAGCCGCGAAAAACCAAAAAACAATTTCTACTTTATCCCAGCCTTTACCTTTCATTATCGGTTTGTTTTCATTTCTAAACATCTGAAATATAACGGGAAGCAAAAATACGAGAAGTATGATGAGAACGACCTTATAGATAATATTTGCCAGAGGCACATTTGCCAGCCAGCGGACGAGGATCACAACAACAATACCGATAATTAAACGCCAGAGAAAGTCTTTTTGCCGGTTGTTCACAGTCCCGATTCTAGCATAGAGAAAAATCAAAAACAACCAAAAACGAACCGGGAACTATTGATGCAAAGATCTTAACGACTGGTTTATAATAAAACCATGCTGGAGAACTATCAGAAAAAACGCGATTTTAAACAAACTCCTGAGCCGCACGCAGAACAAAAAACCAGGAAAGCCGGTTCACTGATTTTTGTCATCCAAAAACATGCGGCGCGGCAGCTCCATTATGATTTCCGCCTGGAAGCAGACGGCGTGTTGAAATCATGGGCAGTGGCCAAGGGACCTTCTCTGGATACCGCAACCAAACGCCTGGCGGTGATGGTAGAAGACCACCCGTTAGATTATGCGAACTTTGAAGGTTCAATTCCCGCCGGGCAATACGGCGCCGGGCAGGTCATCGTCTGGGACAGGGGGATATATTCCCCCGATGAAGACGGTGAGCTGCATTTTGGCGACCGGACCGTGGCGGAAGATATGATGACAAAGGGTCTGACTGCCGGTAAAATTTCCATCACTCTCCGCGGCGAAAAACTTAAGGGTTCCTGGACGCTGGTCAAGATGCAGCGCAGCGACAATAACTGGCTACTGATAAAACATCGTGATGAATACGCCGATGCAACCCGTGACATTCTGTCAGTGGAGGCCTCGGTTATTTCCGGACTTACCATCAATGATTTAAAATCAGGCCGCCTGCCGGAGCCGCCAGATCCCGCTCCGGTAGCTCCGGCAGACATCGCCGGCGCAATAAAAGCGGCATTCCCATCGAAAATATCGCCGATGTTGGCTTCTCCGGCCAGCGCTCCATTTTCAGATGAAAAATGGCTCTTCGAGCCGAAATTAGATGGTTTCCGCACACTGGCATTTTTAAATAACGGCAAAGTCCGGCTGCAATCCAGAAACGAATTTGATGTTACCGTACATTATAAAGCGCTGGCGGAAAGTGTGAAACGCCAGCCGGCAAAGCAACTCATTCTGGACGGTGAAATTATCGCCCTCGATGCCAAGGGAAAATTATGTTTTCAATGCTTGCAGGGCCTGCTAAAGTCCATGAAAAGACCGGAAAAATTTGAAGCGCCGTCCGCCGTCATTTATTATGTCTTCGATATCCTTTACCTCGATGGTTTCAGTTTAACAAAAGTGCCCTTAATACGGCGGAAAGAGCTGCTAAAAAGCGCTATATCTCCCACCGATGATTTGCGCCTCATCGAGCACTTTGCCACCGACGGCCCGACGGTATATCACTCCGCGATCGAGAACGGCATGGAAGGTGTAGTCGCCAAAGGTATTGACAGTATCTATGAACCGGGGAAACGCTCCCGAAACTGGCTTAAAATTAAAGCCGTGGCCAGTGATGATTTTGTGGTAGCCGGNNTCCTTTTAAAACCAGGCCTGAAGACACCAAAGACGTTACATGGGTCAAACCGGAAATGGTGGTGGAAGTAAAATTTTCAGAGTGGACCCGGGACGGGCGTCTGCGGGCGCCGGTATTTCTCCGAGTGCGTGACGACAAACCGGCAGATGCAGCCCATCCGGCTAAAGTTGTGGACCCACCAGGTGAACCTGCGGACAAGTTGTCAGACGGCAAACACGCAGTAATGCAAGATATCCTCACGCAATTAAGCAGCGGCAAAAACAGCTTAGTATTAGCGGTAGAATCGCAGAAAGTACCGCTGAGCAACCTTGATAAAGAGTTGTGGCCCGAATATTCCGGGCACAAAGCTTTGACCAAACGGGACCTCCTCAGTTATCTGGTAAAAACAGCGCCTTATCTGTTACCGCATCTCAAGGATAGACCGCTCTCACTGAACCGCTATCCGGGCGGAATATATGGTCAGCATTTTTTTCAGAAACATTATCAGCCGGCGCCGCAGTTTGTAGAGACGGCGCAGCTTTCTTCCCACGATACCCCGGAACAGGAATATTTGCTCTGCAATAACCTGGCCACGCTATTATGGCTGGGACAAATCGCTGATATCGAGCTGCACACCTGGTTTTCCAGAGTAAAATCGGGGAAGGATTTTAAGGCAACCGCCGGTAAAAACAGCGGGAGTGATTTTTTTGCCGATTATCCCGATTTCCTGATATTTGATATTGACCCGTATATCTATTCCGGAAAAGAGGCAAGCGGAGATGAACCCGAATTAAATCGCGCAGCATTCTCCGGAACCTGTGAGGTAGCCTCGAATCTGAAAGAAATACTGGATAATCTGGGGTGTCCCGCATTTGTAAAAACCTCCGGTAAAACGGGTTTGCATGTCTTTGTCCCCATATTGCGCCAACTGGAATTTCACGAGACTCATGCTGCGGCGGAAACACTCAGCCGTTTCCTGCTACAAAAATATCCAGACCTGATCACCGTCGATTGGGCGGTAGAAAAAAGGGCGGGTAAAATATTCATGGACTATAACCAGAATGTGCGCGGTAAAACCCTGGCCTCGATCTATTCGGC
>PMBW01000012.1 GCA_003153075.1 Dehalococcoidia bacterium
AGCACATGGCATAAAAGGACTTCGGATTCGAGGGCTGCATCTTCAATATTGTGCCGGGTTAGCAGCTCTCGCGCCCGTTCGAGAGCCTGCTGTCTCGTCATATCTGCGCGTCCTGCAGCTTCTTCGCCTGGTCGTCCGTGGCTAGCGCATCGATCAGCGCATCGAGTTCGCCCTGCATGATCCTCGGCAAGCTGTGAAGAGTCAGACCGATGCGGTGGTCGGAGAGGCGGTCCTGGGGGAAATTGTAAGTGCGTATTTTCTCACTGCGCTCACCGCTGCCTACCTGTGAACGGCGCATCGAACTCATTTCTTCTTCCTGTTTGCTCGTTTGCGCATCCAGCAGACGGGAACGTAAAACATTCATTGCTTTAATACGATTCTGCAGTTGGGAACGCTCGTCCTGACAGATGACGACCATCCCGGTGGGGAAATGGGTCAGTCTGACCGCAGTGGCCACTTTGTTGACGTTCTGTCCGCCGGCGCCGCNNTCAACCCGGATATCCTTGGGGTCAATAGTCAAATCAACTTCATCGGCTTCCGGTAATACTGCCACAGTAGCTGTAGAGGTGTGGATCCGGCCGGATGATTCGGTGATGGGAACGCGCTGCACGCGGTGGACGCCCCTTTCATATTTTAGCCGGCTGAAAACACCTTTGCCGCTGATTTCGACGACGATTTCCTTGTAACCGCCGCCGACGCTTTCACTGGAGTTAATAATATCGACATTCCATCTCCTGGTCTGAGCGTAACGGCTGTACATCCGGAAGAGTTCGGCGGCAAAAATTGCGGCCTCGTCACCACCGGCGCCTGCCCGAATTTCCATGAAAATGTTTTTCTCGTCATTGGGATCTTTAGGCAAAAGTCCGAGCTTCAATTCTTCCTGCAGACGGTTCTGTTTCTCTTCCAGCTGGCGGGCTTCCTCTTTGACCATCGCCAGCATTTCCGCGTCGAGCTTCTCGCCCTGCATTGTCCGCGTGTCTTCCAGCGATTTTACGGTGGCTTTGTAGTCCTGATAAAGTGCGATGATGGCGTCCATCGAGGATTTTTCCTGCGCCAGTTTGGTCATTTGCACATGGTCGACGGCAATCTCCGGATTACTCATCAGGGCCACGATTTCTTCGTATCTTTTATTGATTTGTTCCAGTTTTTCCCACATATCTATCACCTAACATAAAAATTATATCACAGTGAGCGTGGGATAAGGAAAAACGGACATAGTCGATTGTTTTGTCATCCCGTACTTGCTACGGGATCCACATTGATCGCTGGATTCCCGCTTTCGCGGGAATGACAACTTATTCCTTAACTGTTTCGCCGGGCATAACCCGAATACCTTTTTTCATCTTGAGGCCGTCTGTGACGGTGACATGGTCGCCGAGTACAGCATCATTAAGCTGACAGTCGTCGCCGATCTTGCAGTTATCCGCTAATACCGAGGTTTTAATTACGGTTCTCTGCCCGACGGCAGTATCGTGCCAGAGCACCGAGTCGGTGATTTTGGTGTCTTCGCCGACGCTGCATTTGGCGCCGATCACTACCGGTCCGGTTAGCTTCACGCCGCTGCCGATCTTACAACTATCCCCGATGATAACCTTGCCCTTGTACTTGACGGTGGGATGAATTTTGCACCTCTTGCCGATCATCACATCGGTTTCAAAGGTGTAGCCTTCGTGTTTGCCGCCGAGCAGGTCGCGGTGCAGCTGCAGATATTTTTCGGGTGTTCCCGTATCCATCCAGTAATTATCGGTGGGATAGGCATAGACAGGCAGTCCGTCCGCCAGCATTTGCGGGAAGACCTGCCGCTCAAAACTAAAATTTGTATCCGCCGGTATGCGCTGCAGCACGTCCGGCTCCAGCACATAGGTACCCGCGTTGATCATATTAGTGGTGACATCTTCTGCCTTCGGCTTTTCCGTAAAACGCGTGACCTTGCTGCGCTTGTCGGTCTCCACCACACCGTATATCGTCGGGTCTTCGACCGGTGTCAGCACCAGAGTGGCCTTGGCTTTGTGCTTCCGGTGGAACTTGAGCATAGCGGTGAAATCGCGGTTGTGGAAAATATCGCCGTTTAAAACAAAAAAGGTGCAATTCAGAAAATCCTCGACGTTCTTAACTGCGCCTGCGGTGCCCATCGGGGATTCTTCCATCACGTAATACAGTTTGACGCCCAGTTTGCTGCCGTCGCCGAAATACTCCCGCATCGATGCCGCCAGGTAGTGCTGGGCCATCACGATTTCGGTGACATTGTGCTCTTTAAGATTGCGGATAACATGCTCCAGGAACGGCAGGTTCAAAACCGGCACCATCGGCTTGGGGGTATTGTAAGTGAGGGGGCGCAAACGCGTGCCCTGCCCGCCCACCAGGATGACCGCCTTCAGCGTTGTTTTATCCGGTTTACACTCCGCGCAATTGTTCTGACAGCAGCTGCATTCTTCCATCGTCATATCCTTCCGCTTTTGATTTTTAAATAATAATACAAGGGTAGAGAGGGAGAATCAAGTACGGGAAAGAGCACTTGTACAAACACCAAAATCGCCTCCCTTTTCGGGAGGCGATTTGATTCTAACGACAGAAATTTTAAAGCTACTCGATTTCCTGTCCTTCCGGCGGCGGGACAAAATAGGGCTTGGCGGCGGGTTGTTTCTTTTCTTTACCGGCGGTGACCGCGATCCACTGCGAGGTGATATTTCTGGCTTCTTCCGAGGCCAGGAACATGACCGTGTTGGCGATGTCTTTATCGGTGACCTCTCTGTGGAAGAACTGGCCGTCAAGGCGTTTCAGGTACTCTTCATCCGGATTTTTTCCGGGGAAGCGGAGGGAAAGCGCATTGCGAAGCATCGGGGTGAGCACCGCACCGGGACAAACCGCGTTGACATTGATATTATAATGCGATACTTCGGCAGCTAATGATTCGGTCAGGCCGAGCACGCCGTATTTAGAGGCGGAATAGGCGGTATAATTCGGCTCGGCGTAGAGTCCGGCGCCGGACGAGATATTGATGATCTTGCCGTAATTCCTGCGCGCCATGTGCGGCACCACATATTTACAACAGTAAATGCACCCTTTCAGGTTAAC
>PMBW01000085.1:0-10723 GCA_003153075.1 Dehalococcoidia bacterium
ATAGTGTTCATGGAAAGGGAATCCATTCGTGTAGACAGGTATTTGATAAAAATACTACTGCCGGCCCAGGCCAGAGACGCGGTGAGTGCGATAATTACACCAAGCATAAGTTCAATAATATAGTGGGAGGGGTATGTGGGTCAATGAGGGGGGAGTTATCAGTAACCGGTATAATCAAGTTTCAAAAAACTACTACTTTCAACAATCAGTTCGTCATAGTCAGAACCAAATACTAATTCGAACGGCTCACCCCTTCTCCGGCGAGAGAAAATGACTCTTTTTTATCAAAGGCGGGCTTAACGACTACGTTTGCTGCGCCAAGTACCAATGGTTTCTTAAACTTCCTTACGTGCCGGAAAAACGGAAAGAACCATTACTAAAAAAGGCTGATGCTCCATTATAATAACAAGAGAGGGCACTTATCGTGCCCTCTCTTGTTATTTATTGACTTTGGACTTTATTGGAATCAGATTATTTCTTTTCTACCGGGCGGGTCCCGTCGATACCGGCAAGGCCGCCGATTACGTTAACGAGTGAAGAATCTGTCGGCACGACTATTTTAGAATTGCTTGAAAGCGATGTTTCAACAGCCTGCAATTGGCGCAGCAATTGAGCATTGCCTTTAAAATACATATCAGCTGCTTCGTTAACCAGCTTGATTGCCTGGGCTTCACCGTCAGCGACCAAAACTTTGGCCTGCCGTTGACCTTCAGCCTGCAAAATCGCGGCCTGTCTTTGTCCCTCAGCCACTTTGATCGCCGCGCGTCTTTCGCCGTCGGCCTGCGTTTCACGGGCTGTTGCGAAGTCAATGGCAGCGATTTTTTCGTTACTGGCCTTGACCACTTTGTTCATGGTTTCCTGAACATCAGTGGGCGGGTTAATTTCTTTCAATTCGGTACGGACGATCTCCAGACCCCAGCTCTTGGTTTCAGTGGCCAGGTTGTTGTAGAGCGCGCTATTGATCTTGCCGCGTTCACTGTTGGCATCTTTTAATGTCATCGTACCGATGATATTTCTTAATGTGGTTCTGGCGAGGGCTACGATCTGACGCATGTAGTTGTAGACGTTATACTGGGATGCCTTGACGCTGTCTTCATCAGAGCGGACTTTGAAATAAACCTGGGCATCCACCTGGGCATTCAAGCTGTCGCTGGTGATAATTTCCTGCAAGCCGGCATCGATCATGTTTTCGGTGATATTGACCACCACCAGTTTTTCAATGAACGGAATCAGAAAAATAATACCGGGGTTGGCAAAACGGTTATATTTACCAAAACGTTCGATTAGACCACGACTGGTCGGTCTGACGGTATGAATGGTCTGTGTCAGGAGCCAGATGAGGATAAGCACCGCGGCTATAATGAGAATGATAACCCATGGTTGCATGTGAGTAACTCCCTCCTTATGACTATTTTCTCTTTTTTCGAGAATTTTATATCCTTTAACCTATGCTACTCGCCTGTCGATTAAATTTCAAGCAGCGAAATTCGCCCTATGACCTTCTTTAGTCATCATCGTCGTCATCATCGGGCGGACAGAACGAGTCGCGCGGAAATTGCCAGTTCATATATGCTCCTATAAATATCTTGCTTCTACCTTAAATCTAGTCCTTACAATTGGAAATATCAATAGCGGTACCATTTAGCAGTTTCGAGTGGAGCGAAAAGGATAAATTTTCTCCCAATTTACGTATGGCGCTTCGCTTGTAAATGCTCATAGGGTTTATATGGGCATTCGCTCCTTGCGATGATAATGGCGTACATTTCCGCCTGAGGTGGGTCCTGGGACACTGCCCTTTGTTACCGGTCGAGGTCAAGGGCCTGGCGGATATAATAACCAAGCATTTCTTTATTCACATCCCCGGCATTCTTGAATTTCAGCTGTTTTGATTCAGCCCCTCCATTTCGCAGCAAGCCATATTTATCCGCGAATGACGCGCCGCGGGGAAAAGCAAAAAAAACTTTTTTCCCGATGGGACTGACCACCGCCAGCATATTGTTCCGTTTAAATCCCGGCACACCGTTGACAATTATTTCGCGCGCGTCCGGAACCATTTCTTGCATCGTCTGCCGCAGCAATGTGACAATATTTCGATGTTCCGGCTGCACCCGGTTTTTTATAAAATCATCTACCGTTAAATTATTCATGGCCTGATTTTACTCTTTACGGATGGTAATGTACAATACCTGTTCCCACCGCGAAGATATCGGAGGGGGAACTACCGCAAATTGAGACAAGTCCGTTGTAAGTACCTGCATTCATCGAACTCCACACCTTGCCGTCATAGTGCATGGTCACTCCTCCATTGCCGACAATATATACATCGGAGGAAGAGCTGCCCCAGATACCCCACATACCATACTTCGAACCGCCCGGCATGGCGGTCCAAGCTTTACCATCATAGTGCAAGATCGTACTATTCACGCCGGCGGTAAAAACATCAGATGGCGAAGTACCCCAAATAGCGAGTAGGGTATCAGTTGTGCTGCCGGGCATTACACTCCAGCGGCTGCCGTCATAATGGAGGACGGCGCCATTAACCCCCACAGCGAAGACATCTGTTGGGGAACTCCCCCAGATCGAATTCAGNNTTAAGCGCAAAATTAGCATCGCCGGTAGTATCAATCCAGGTTTTACCGTCGTAATGTAAAATGAGTCCTTCCACGCCGACAGCATAGACATCGGAAGACGAGCTGCCCCAAACACCCCACGGCTCTTTCTTGGAATTCACGCTCATCTGGCTCCAGGCTTTACCGTCATAGTGGAATACTACCGCTTGGAAGCTGGTATCATTCCCCACAGCAAACGCATCGGACGGGGAAGCGACCCAAACACTTCTAAAGGTCATATTTTGAATGGCCGGGGTTTTATCCAGTGTCCAGCCGGCGCCACTCACAGCGTTTGTCGTTTGCTTTGCCGGTACAGTTAAATTCGTGTTTTTGATAACAGCTGGCCTAACTGAGACGCTAACCGCACCGTCATTATCTACCAGAGACGGATCCAAATCATTAATCCGCAATGACAGAAAACCATTTGCGTCCGCGGTAAAAGGCCCGCTTTGATCCCCCACCGGGAATTCCTTGCCTGTGCCGACTTTAGCGAGCAAACTGGCATACGGCGCCGAGGAATCATACTTGTAACCGGCCGCGACTTTTTTATCAACATCATCCGAATATCCGGCAGAACTAGCATAAGGGAAGTTGCGGTAATCGACAGTCCAGCTGCCGCCTCGATATTCAACGTAATATTTATCCCCGGAATTCAAATACAGTGCGGTTTGCTGCCACCCGATTTTTGCGGAAATAGAAGTGCCGCTGGAAACGCCGATACCCGACGGCAAGCCGGGTTGTGGTGCCGACGGTACTTCACCGGGCTTCGCGGAACTGCCGGAACCAACGGGAATCAGCACTTCCTGACCTTGAGCCGTAAAACTGATAGTTCCTTCGATGTTATACACACTGGTTGTGTTGTCAGAAGCCACTCTCACAAACATTTTGCTGCCCCGGACAGCAGCCACGCCGGATTGTGTATCAATTTCGTATTTTGAAGCTGGGTCGACGAGTTTAACGATAGTGCTGGTAGTCTCCCCGATTTTCTGGCCGATTTTAATCGTTTTAGGAGAAGCGGCAGATTTAGCGATGAGTTCATCCAGTGATATTTCCGTGTCCCCGTTCAATTGGATAATACTGCCGTCGAAGAAAGTGATCTCTGCCTCACCGCCGTCGTCCGTTTTGATCCTGTCACCTTTGGCCAGCGTCAAGCCTTCTTTGCCGCTCGTCCAACCGGTAGCACCGGATTTTTGCACCGATACGTTGCCGCCGGCAATGGATAAAACAGTTAAAGGAGAACCGGGTGTTTTAGCAGCGCCGACGTTTGAACCGCAGGCCGACATTCCTAAAAATAATGTCGTGATGACAGGCAGGAGCAATAATATCCTTAAAAGTTTAAAGTTGATGAAGCGCATAATTTATTCTCCCTTCATTAAAACGGTCCGCAATCATTTATAAGCTTTTTGTTTTGGACGATTAATTACTATAGCTGATGGTAGCGCCAATAGGGGTGTTTCCGTAACCATAGCCGCCGTAAACCGCAAAGTCGACATTGTCTCCTACAGCAACGGTAATATTCAAATCGAATTTACCGGAATCTGATGCCGTCCACAATTTTTGAACATTGTGGAATACTCCAACAGTCATGATCCCCCCGTCCCCGGGCAGGAACTGACCTGAAACGTGGACGTTGCCGGCAACCGGTGCGGTCCAACGCAGAATTGAAGGCTCAGTACCCGGTCCGGGATGCAACGAAAGCCAACCGGTAGGCACGCCATAAGCCGCTCCCCCGGTATTAATCCATATTTCCGGCGTAAGATCACCTCCCAACCCGCCGTACCACTGATATGAAGAATGAGCGCTGTAGATATTGAACTTACTGAAATCGGTGGGCATCCAGCCGTAAGACCAGCTGCAATTCGGATTTCCGTTGGCGGTGCTAAAATCATCTACGGCCGTATAAACCGTCGTACGCAACGCGACAGATATTGCGCCGTCATTATCACCCAGAGTATTATCGCCGTCATTCATTCTCAGCGACAGGAAACCGCTCGCTTCGGCTGTAAACGGCCCAGCATTATTACCAATGGTTATCACCTTACCGCTGCCGACCTTGCCAATTAAATAACCATATGGGACTGAAGTAGTAATTTTAGAAGATGGGTCAACTTTGTTATCGATGTCAGAGGGCAGACCGAGAGGCCCTACATAAGGATAGCCGTGTATATTGACACTCCAGCTGCCCCCGCGGTATTCCACGTAAAATTTATCGCCGGATTTGAGATATAACCCGGTCTGCTGCCAACCTTTCAGCGAAGAAACCGAGGTTATATTTGGGGTTCCGATTCCCGGTGGGGTACCGGGTTGCGGAGCACTGGGCGCAGCGCCGGGTTTGGCGGAACTGACCGAGCCGACCGGAATCGTGACTTCTTTCCCTTGTGCGGTGAAACTGATGGTGCCTTCGATGTTGTAAACACTGGTCGTATCATCGGCAGCCACTTTTACGAACATTTTGCTGCCGCGTACCGATGCCACACCGGATTTGGTATCAATTTCATATTTGGAAGCGGGGTCAACCAGCTTGACAATAGTGCTGGAAGTCTCGCCGATTATCTGACCGATTTTAATTGTTTTGGGAGATGTTGCGGATTTATCGACGAGTTCATCCAGCGATATTTCGGTACCACCATTAAGCTGGATAACACTTCCATCGAAAAAGGTGACTGCGGCAGTACTGCCGGTATCGGTTTTAATTTTATCGCCTTTTACCAGCGTGAGACCTTCCTTGCTGCTCACCCAATTGGTGGAGCCGGATTTTTGAACAAGCACTTTGCCGCCGGCGATGGACAAAATAGTGAGAGGAGTATTGCTGGCCGAGGCTCCGCATGCCGCGAAACCTAAAAATAAAGATAATATTACAGGGATGAGCAATAGAAGCCTCAATAACCTCGAAATGGTCTTATTCATTTTTCCGTACCTCAATTATTCGACGAAATAAAAATTCAGGAACTATCCGGCTTGAATCCAACCACTTTATAAACAACAATCGGCTTGCTCTTACCCTTAAAGACCTGGGGCGGCTGCGCCTCTACATTGAAATATCGCTGCGTTTGGTTGAACGTCTCAGGGCCGATATAGATTTCGCTGCCCGGTGTGACGCTGCAGATACGAGAAGCTAAATTGACCTCATCGCCGATTACGGTATATTCGGCACGTCCCTGGGATCCGATATTTCCAGCCAGAGCTTTACCGGTATTAATGCCGATACCGAACAGAACGTTGCTGAGCTCCTGGTTCTGAACGTTCAACTCAGCCATTTTACGCTGCCCTTCCAGTGCGGCTTTCACGGCTAACATGGGGTGCTCTGCCTGAGATTGCGGCGCATTCCAGACGCCCATCAGGTTATCGCCGGCAAATTTATTGACCAGCCCGCCGTTGTGCACGATGGCATCGATCAAAATAGGCAGGCAGGTATTCAGCATTTTTACTACGGCGTCCGGAGTCATCTTTTCGCTGATGGTGGTGAAATTACGAATATCGGCGAAAAGAATGGTCACTTCCCTTTCCTCGCCGCCGAGATGAAGTCCGCCTTCATTGGCCATGCTTACGATCTCTTTGGAAATCTGCGGTGAAACATAACGGCCGAAAAGGTCTTTCACGAATTTTTTATCAGTTTGTTCCTGGACGATCATAAAAATAATATCCGCTACAAATAATGCCAGTAAAAGCATGGACGGATACAGGATATTCATAATATAGCCCTGCCCGGCCATTACGGAGGCGAAAACAATATAGACAAACAACAGAGCAATGATGAACCCTGTGCCTTTGAGAATATCCGTCCAGTGCCAGGTACCGAAAACAGGTAACATGACCGCGCACAAAAAAATCATGAGCGCCATTATCAATAAGGTCGCGGACAACGGTTCCTCGGTCAGGAATTGTGCGCGTAATATGGTATCCGCTGCAGCGGCATGGATATAGACGCCGGGGATATGAACGGAGGAATTAGGGACGGAGAACTGATCCAGGTCGCCGGTGGCGGTCATACCGACGAATACGATTTTGTTTTTTACCAGCGACGGGTCAAAATTGTTATCGATAATATCGCCGTAAGAAAGATATACAGGTTTAGTATCGATCACGGCATAATTCAAACGCATGAAATAAGACGAATCGACAGGGATATCGCGCATGACAAGATTGAGCTTATTGCCGTTCAGCGGATAGTTAACCAGCAGCGGCTTATGGAAAAGCGTGTACAGCACCGCTACACTAAGCGATGGGTAGGGAGGGCCGTTCTGCGGCTGGACAATTAAAGGAATCCGGCGCACTTTGCCGTCAGGGTCGGGGACAATATTAACGTGACCCACTCTACCGGAGGCCTGAAACAAAGCTGCGGCCGGCATCAGGAATTGGGCATAAGTCGGCGGCTGGTTTATAACTGCGAGACGGTCGGTTCCCGCTCCGGCGAGCACGACGTTACCGGCATTCTCCAGGCTGTTAACGAAAACCTGGTCGTTGTTTGATGTATCGGCAAATATTACGTCATAACCGATAACCGCAGCGCCGGCGGCCTTCAGATTATTGACAGCCTGCGCATGCAGGCTACGCGGCCAGTCCGACCATTTGCCGTATTTAGCCAGAGAGGCATCATCGATACCCGCGACAACGATATTAGGAGAAATCTGACCGTTGGAAACAAACCGGTCAGAAAACCATAGGTTAAAGGTATAAAACGGCTGAACAAGCGCAATAACCAGAATAAATAACCCGCCGGCGGCCACCAAAGCGCCCGCGTGCAAAACACGCCGCTTGTTGCGTTGTTTCCACTTTAATTTAAATAGTGGTTTTTTAAAAATAGCCAAATTTATCAAACACCATTACGTCAATACGATTAAGTTAAGCCGGTTTGCTGGCAAATATCCAGGCAATAATTGCTAACTGGCTCCCCAGGGCAAGGACCACGAACCAGACGGCGCGGTTAACACAGGCATACTTGGTCGTATTGATCTGCGCCACCTCATAAATTTGCTTGATGTATATATCGGTAATTTCTTCATCATTTTTGATGACATCGTCGAGGCATTTTTTATATTCTTCGGAATTCGGAAATTTACAGATACCTCCAAAGAACGTCGGTTGCGGTATGGGTTTAGCGTTTGGATCGGCCTTTAACGCGTGTTTAACAAAACGGATGCGGGGACTAATGGCTTGTATGATCTGGATAATCGCCATTAAAACCGAGATAAAGTAAATAACGACAGCAATATTCATAAAAAGGCTCATGTTCTCCATATGGCCGATCTGACTTACAAAAAACACTGTAAAAATACCAAGAGTCGATAATAGCGAAATTGCTTTGCCATCCGCCCGTTCGGAAAGATGGTTCTGGTCGTCCAGAATTTTCATGACCGCAGCATGCCGTTCAACAGACATTTTCTTCCTCCAGATTTGTTTATAGTAAATTTACTATTAATTATTTACAGCAAAATATCGTATAATACTCAAATAATACTGTATTCTTAACTATTCAAGTATATTCGACAATACAAAAGGCGTAACGAAATAAATATGACATATTTTACGCGGACATTCAATAGGCGGGGCTTTACAGGCTTCATTGCTATTATCGAAATAAAAAATATAAGGAGCACATCATAATGATAAAAAGAGCTTCATGTCCTAAAATCCTGGCAGTGCTACTGATAATTGTGCCAGGCTTATTTATCTCTTTTGGTTGTAGTTCCGCAAATACACCAACAACCGCGTCTGCAAAAACAACGACCACCTCAACCATATCGATAGCGGCAAAAACAACGTCCATGCCGTCATTAACCGCAAACAGTGCAATTACGAAATCCGGTTCCGGGGTTACGGTAACCAATTCCAGCGTGCTCCTGGGGTCATGGGCTGAGATTAAAGTGGATAATTATATCGGCGGTCTAACCCAGACCAGAACCTACGGCGCCAGCGGCCCGGATGCTTATGTCTTCCTGTTCGATCAGATAAATGTAAATGAAACCCACGGCGGCTCAACGATCTACACTGGTGAATGGACTTTTAAAAACGGCTCCCTGACAATGAAGGATAATGGTTTCGGCGCAAAGCCGATTATTTACACCGATCTAAGGTTAAAAGACGGTATATTAACTGCGCTTTATATAGACAAAGACCTGACACAGATTCTGACCTGGCAAAAACTGAATTAAAAAGATCTTGCTATCCCGGGTATTTTAGGACTGAAGCTTTAAACCGTTACTGACCGGTGGCGGTTAAATGTCCCTGATTGGGTAGTTTATCAGCCGCAACCAATGTCTGCGGATCTCCCACCTTTGAATATTGTCTGGCCAGCACAATGTAATTGAAACTTCTGGAGGCTCCCGTCAGGTCATATTTAAACCAGATTTTAACCGTATCGCCGGATGTGCTGTAGTTTACACCGAGATTATTGACCGGAGCGGATGTGGCAGTATCGATTACAGCGCATTTACGGGTAGAACCGGCAATGCTGAAATACACGTAATAATCGATGCCCAAATCATTAAACAGTAATGAAGATTGCCAGCCGGTTTTTACATTATTGTCGGCATCTACCATCACATCATATTCCACCACGCCCGGTGCTTCGACATTGGATGGAATATTTGCGTTCAATTTAATCGTAAAACTCCAGGTGCCGTCGGTATAATCGGTGGCTTCATTGACTATATCCAGGTATTGATACCCGCTGATCGGATTACCCTTACTTTCAAAGGTATCGTCTGCGGGGTCAAGGTGGATGTTTGCGGCGGGCTGGGGCGGCGCCGGAGGCTGACCGGGTTGCACTGTGCTGCTGTTACCGACGGGGATGGTAACCTCAACGCCCCTGGCATTGACGTAGACATGGCCTTCCTGATTGGTAACTTTTGTCGTACCGTCCTGCGCTACTGAGACCAGCATAATACTACCCCGCACACCGGCCACAGCGGACGGAGTCTCGATTTCATAACGGGAAGCCGAATCAGTCAATTTACTAACGGTATTGACAGTGTTACCGATTTGCTGTTTTAACCGGATCGTCGTCGCGCCTCCTTGCACCGTGGCTTTAGTCAATTCAGATACCGCGATTTGCGTACCGGCTTTCAGTTCAATAGTAGTACCTTCGAAAAACGTAACGACGGCTCTAGCATCCGCTCCGGTCTTAATGATATCGCCGGGCTGCAAGACCATCTGTACCGAGGCTTTGATCCAGTTACTATCGCTTTTTTTTTGCACCTGGACATCACCTTGCAAACTGGTGACAACCGTCGCGCCGGAACCGGCGAGAGATTTACTACAGGCAGGGAAACAGGAGGCCAGGGTAATTATCCCCAATATAATCAACAATAATTTCTGCCAGAAGGAGAATTTGGACATTTCATGCGCTCCTGTTTGTCTTTTTCCGCCATGGAATCGCTCGATCCAATGGTTAATCATTGAAACAATAATTGGAAATATTTTACCATAAAAACATTTGGAAATTACTGATTAATCCTCCGCGCCAATAAATATTATCCATGACTATTTAATACAAATATTCCTCTTGATGGAACTAAAAGCAGATTAATAAAGTGGACCAGGTAGCTTCGACCGCAGCTCCGGTGTAAGGTCTTCGGTATAATTAATCGAATACGAATATAGTTATTGTTATCTGTTGTTAAAGGGGTGTATAATGCTATTTAAATGAAAATTGTTCGTTCATTTTCGGCTCCGGTTCCTGAAGCTACCGCCATCGAGAGAGTCACGTCATTTTTGACTCAATCCGGTTATCGTCAACTGCCTGTGTCCAACAATGTCCTCCAATTCAAGCGGGGTTCCATGTTCGGCACGATTTCCAGTTTTGATCCCAGACGATGGGCCTGTACAGCAAATTTCCGTGTAATACCTGAGGATAAAGCCTCCCATATTTCCGCGGAGATAGAAATAGCCACCGACCCCACGGAAAAGCGGTTTGCCGAAGAATTGTTAAACGCCGAATTCACGCGTCTGGTCACCGCCGTTATTAAAAATGAATTCAATGCTTATGATATCAGCGCCCTTAAAACGGGAGTCTCTTCTCATGTTAACCGTCTTGTGATGATATTTGCCGGTTCCATGCTATCAGTCATCCTCAGTATAGTTATTGGACAATATTGTTCCAAGATTCTGGATAT
>PMBW01000085.1:10800-12314 GCA_003153075.1 Dehalococcoidia bacterium
CTGCAACTGCCCATTAGAACAGGCCTAAAATGATGCTGAAGACCAGTTGACATTTGTGGAAAGTGCGCTAATAATACTAGATTGAGTGGGAAAAAGTCAGAATTGACGAAAAGGGGGTAAATAATGCAAATAATAATTGTCGTCATTGCCATTGTCGTCTTGCTTTTCCTGATCTTCATTTTGCCTGGTATATTCGTAATCGGCGCAAATGAAGTAGGGATCTTGACGAAAAAGATGACCGGTAACAAGCTCCCGCAAGGAACGGTGGTGGCCCGCAAGGGCGAAAACGGTTTGCAGGCGGGTGTCTTAATGCCCGGTATTTACTGGAAATTCTGGGTATTCTGGAAGTGGGAAAAGGCCAGGATCACCGTCATCCCGCCGGGGAAAATCGGGGTCGTGGAATCTATCGACGGTCAACCGCTGCCGGCGCACAGAATACTCGGTGACGCCGTGGAATGCAGTTCTTTTCAGGACGCGCAAAAGTTCCTGGATAACGGCGGTTACCGCGGCGGTCAAGTCGATACGATCAGGCCGGGTTCTTACCGTATCAATACCAGGGTATTCAAGATTAATGTAGCGGACGCGACGACAATTGATAAAAACCAGGTCGGCCTGGTGGTTGCCGAAGACGGCAAAGTCCTGCCGAACGGTTATGTGATTGCGCCGGAACCGGAAGACACTAACAATAAATTTAACCACCAGCATTACCAGAACGGTCAGGAATTTATAAATGCCGGCGGATACCGCGGGCCGCAACTGGAGACGCTGCAACCGGGGCAATACTACATTAATATCGCATTGTTCAGAGTAACACTGGCGCCGATCGCGGAAGTGGCGCCGGGTTATGTGGCAGTCATCCGTTCCAACGTAGGCGCGGAACTGGAGAAATCGATCGTCCACCCCAATGCGATGGATGATACACCCGGTTTAAAGGGACCCGTCCATGAGGAAGTGGAAAAATTACTGATCACGAACAAATATACGCGCGGTATCTGGCGGGAACCGGTGGCGCCGGGAAAATATAACCTGAATACCATCGCCTACACGCCATACCTGGTACCAACCTCAGCCGTGACGATCGACTGGGCGGGGGAAGGGAAAATCGGGACAGATGTAAAGGGTGTACCGAGCGAAGGCGTATTGTACAAGTTCAATCCTTTACGCGTGACATCGATGGACGGTTTCCAACTGGATGTTAACGTCCGCATGGTCATCAGGGTCAAACCGGAGAACGCGGCCTTCATCATCGCCAGGTTCGGTTCGGTGGATAACCTGATCGACCAGATTGTCCATCCTTTGATCGACAGTTCATTCAGAAACAAGGCAGGCGAGAAAAAAGCAATCGATTTCTTCCAGAGCAGAACCATCCTGCAATTAGAAGCGCTGGCGCACGCGCGGTCTGTGTTCGAGGAATACAATGTGGAAGCGCAGAACCTGCTGGTGGCATACATCAACATTCCGGAATCCCTGCTGGAAACGCAGACACAAAAAGAAATCGCTCTGCAGCAGCAGAC
>PMBW01000085.1:12331-13470 GCA_003153075.1 Dehalococcoidia bacterium
TGGCAACCGCAAGAATGAGAGAAGCGGAAGGAGAAGCAACATACCTGGAGAAAACCAATGCGGCTACCGGTATCGGTTTGGCCGAGGGTTACGAAAGACAGCGGCAAGCCCTGGGAGCGGAAGGGACGACTCTGGTCAACGTGATCAAAGCGTTGGCGGAAAAGAATATCCCGATCGTGCCGACAACGCTGGTCAGCGGCTCGGGAGAGAGCAGCGGGTTCGGTAATCTAATCGGCGCACTGACAGCCAAATACGCCAGAGAACTGGCGGAGGATAAACCGGCGAACCCGGAGAAGAAATAAAAGTAGTCAGTTCTTAGCCTTCACCTGGTAGCTATAAACAAGAGGGGCGTTTAAGCCCCTCTTGTTATTTATCGAATTTCTGAGTTAGATGAAAACAGGAAGTACCCTTCTGTAGGTCACAGCGGGAAGTATTCAGCTTTAAAAGCTGACGTCTGCAACCCCAAGGAGATACACCTTTTCAGTTGGAATACCTGTGCGCTAAATTAGGCTCAGCAGCCGGGCCGGGTTGGTTTTGATCATAATATGGATCTCTTGTTCGGTCAGGCCGCCGCTGAGCATGGCAGCGATCATCAGCTTCATACCTTCGGCGGGTGGAGGATTGTGCGCCTGGCCGAGGTCAGTGCTTAAAAGACAACGTCCGACGCCTACCGCCCTGATCGCGTCCACCATCGTTTGCAGGGGCATCCCGCGTTCCGGCAGCGTGGTAACAAAGCAGTATTCAACCAGCGCACCCATATCCGCAATTTGACACTGCTGCTCGATGGTATAATAGGTATTCAGTTCGAATCCCAGAGGGTGCGTAGCCACGATTTTCCGCAGGCCCATTTCTTTCGCCTTTTTCACCAGGACAAAGCATTCATTCACCGGCAGGTGACCGGTAGCCACGACAATATCATATTGTTTAACGATTTCCAGGATTTTTTGAACCGACGGCAGTAATTTTCCGCGGGCATTCAGGATACTGATACCACCCGTTCGCATCCGTTTATGCAGATAGTCATAATCTGAGCTCATCGTCGGCATCCAGACCACCTTGGCGCCCAATTTGGCAGAGGTTTCCACGATAGAGGGATTCAATCCACCGACTTCATAATTCAGTGTGATGGAACCGAAGGC
>PMBW01000081.1 GCA_003153075.1 Dehalococcoidia bacterium
CTGAAAACCATCGGCCTGCTCAGTCTGATGGCTCTGGCCGGATTGCCCATCCCGGCTTCGGAAAAGAGTCAGATTCCGGTTTTCGACGGTATTTTTGTAGATATCGGCGACGAGCAGAGTATCGAACAGACGCTTTCGACCTTCAGCTGGCACATCACCAACATCACCCGTATTATCCATCAGACGACAGATAAAAGCATGGTTTTGCTGGATGAATTGGGTACCAGCACCGACCCTGCGGAAGGGTCGGCCTTATCGCGCGCGATTTTGCTGCATTTCCTGTCTAAATCCACCATGGCTATTGCCACTACCCATCTGGGGGATTTGAAGATATTTGCCCACGCCACGCCGGGTTTGCAGAATGCCTCGCTGGATATTAATCCGGTGACGCTTACACCTACTTATCATCTGACGGTAGGTCTGCCTGGCGGCAGTAATGCCCTGGCCACCGCAGCGCGCCTCGGCCTCGATGCGGAGATCATCAGCCAGGCTACGGAAATGCTGTCCAAGGGCACGCGGGAAGTGGAAACATTATTAACTCATTTGACGGAAGAACGCGATAAAACAGAAGCGACGCGGATCGCCATGGAAAAAGCCCAGGCAGACGCGGAAAAGTTGAAAACTGAATGGGAAAAACTGGTTAAAGACCTGAAGGCCAGAGAAAAAGCTGTCATCCAGGAAGCGCGAGATCGGGTGGTCACGGAAGCGGCAGAATTGCAGCGCGAAATACGGCAGGCTTCAACCGATTTGCGTAAAGAGAAATCGCGGGATTCCATTGACCGTACACGCAAGACATTAGCTTCAGTGCAGGAGAAGATCCGCGCTGCGGCCTGGCAGCCGCCGAAAGAAGTCGGAACGGAACCGGAGAGTGAACCGGAGCCGGATAACACCATTGTTCCCGGCGATACTGTCTACCTGAAAGAAGCCAATCTGGAAGCGACAGTGCTCAAAATAGATTACGACAATAATGAGATCGAAGTACATGCCGGGCAGACCAGGATCAAACTCGGATTGGACGGCGTGGATAAGGTGGTACCTTCAAGCGGCGGTAGTTCTCCCGTTTATATTCCGCTGATCAAGCAGCCGCCGATGAAGGTTGTACCGCCGGAATTGATGATGCTGGGCAAACGCGCGGAAGAAGTTGAATATATGCTTAACAAATATCTGGACGATGCCAGCCTGTCCGCGCTGACACAGGTGCGGATCGTGCACGGCAGCGGCACCGGCACGCTGCGGCAGATCGTGCGTGAATTATTGTCTTCCCATCCACTGGTGAAAAGTTTCCGCCCGGGGGATAAGGGCGAGGGCGGCAATGGTGTGACGATCGTTAGGCTGGGAAAATAAACAATAAGAGGGGGTCACTTGAAGCTGTCCGAAAATAGATGGTAGAAAATAATTTTATGGATTCCTCCCGCACTTCCTTTTGGACAATAATAGAAATGTGGGATCAATGACGATCAGGTCGGGAATGACCAGTTGTTTTTGTCATTGTCGGGCTTGACCCGACAATCCAGTAGATTTCGGACATCCTCATTAAGGCTATACTACGTTAATTTGTAATCAACCACTTCAAAATCGATGTAGAGAGTGATAATTTCAATATGATCCGTCACAGGTCAATATGTTAACCTCAAAAAATTATAAACTCACTCGAGAGAAAACTGTTGCTTTATTGCATAAACTTGAAACCGGTGGCGAAGACGCGGTCTCTATCCTTTTGCCTTCTGGCATGACAACTGAAGATGTCTCTGCATTTCTGCAAAAAACCCCGCAAGCACAAGCTATTCCCTACGATGCGGTCAGACTGGCCGCCACTTCTCCCACCGGCTCGGTGCTTTTCTGGGGAGCAGCGCAAAAGAGTATCGTTTTACCGCCGTTCTCGCTTAAAGAAAAATACATTACCAACGGTTTTGAAACGGAGCCGCTGCTTTCTTTAATATCCAAAGATTATAAAATCGGTATTGTACTGGTGCGGTTAGGTCATTTTTCCGTCGGGGTATGTCAGGGCGAAAAATTGATCCTGCATGATTCGGGCACCGGGTTGATCCACGGACGCCACCGTCAGGGCGGTTCATCGGCGGCGCGTTTCCAGCGGCGGCGCAAAGACCAGACCCACCATTTTCTGGAGAGAGTGAGCGAACACCTGCAGGAAACTTTAGAACCTTACGCCCGCACTCTCGATTTCTTTATTTACGGTGGGGCGCGGGTTACGATTTTGCGGCTGCAAAAGCAATGTCCGTTCCTGCAGCAGTTCGAAAATCGTCTGCTCCCACCGCTGCTCGATGTGGAAGACCCGCGTTTTTCTGTATTGGAGAAGGCTATCCCCGATATTTGGTCCAGCAAAGTCACCGAGTGGAAAGAAGAGTCATAGACTTGATGCCCTAATATGATGTCACACATACCGGTGGAAGCCGGTATCCAGACGCATTAAGCATTGGACTCAATTCGCGTTCATGCTTAAAACGTAGTGAGAATCATTCCAAGACCGCTGGATCCCGATTTTCATCGGGAGGGGTATGCATGGGTTTTAGACTTTGATATTTAATAATTAGAATTTGCTTAGAATTTGGTTTTTGGAACCTGGAAATTTTTAAACCCCCTCTCTCCGGCTCTCTCCCACGAGGGGCGAGAGTGCTAACCAACTGGTGTATCGTTGGATCCCGATTTTCATCGGGATGGACATTCGGGGGTGGCTTTTTCGGTAGAAAGGGCGTTACAATTGCTATTTCGCCGCCTCTTCCCTTAATCTTTTTTCCTCGCCGCATTCCAGCGATTCCTGTTTTATCGCAATGGGCATACACTTACCGCAGGATATACACTTCGCCGGGGAGGTATCCCCCTTTTGCCAGCGCAGCACGAGGCGCGGTTCCCGGATGAACGGGCGGCTCATGGAAATCATATCCGCATCCCCGCTGTCGATGATGTCCTGCGCCGTTTCTATGTCGCGGATGCCGTTTACGACAGCCACCGGGACATTTACCGCTTTCTTGACAGCCGCCGCGCGTTCGCGGAAAACGATCTTGCCTGTCTCGCCCGCGCGCAACCGCTGGATCGCGCTGCCGACGCCGGCGCTCACCTCGATACCGTTCAATCCCGCTTCGACCATCTGGCGGCAGGTTTCGATACCATCGGAGAGCGGCATCCCTTCTTGTTTGTCATCCTGCACCCCGAATTTGATCAGGATGGGATAATCCGGTCCCACCGCTTTTCGCAGGCGTTTGACGATCTCCAGGACGAACCGCCGCCGGTTTTCCGGGCTGCCTCCCCACCTGTCTGTGCGCTGATTATAGATGGGAGAAGTGAACTGGCTGATCAGATAGCCGTGCGCGCCGTGCAGTTGCACCGCATCGAACCCGGCCGCCCTCACCCGCACGCCCGCAGCCACAAAATCATTGATAATGCCCTCAATCTCTTCATCGGTCATCTCATGATGCAACTTACCTGAAAATTTAGGCATGGAAGACACCGCGCACAACGAAAGATCCTTGCCGCTGAGGTAGCCCGAGTTTATGCCGCCGTGGACAATCTGCATCGCGATTTTACTGCTGTTGTCATGCGCTTCTTTGATGATAGATTTCCAGCCGGGGATCATCGCATCGCTGTAAATGCCGTACTGGCCAATGCCGGCTTGACCGAGCGGATATGAGACAAAGGCAAAACCGGTGACAATCAGCCCGATACCGCCGGTGTTTAATTCGTGGTACAGGGCCGCCGAATTTTTTGTCACTATTCCTGTGTGGTCTGCCTCGGCGTCCCACGTCGCAGACCGCATGATCCGGTTTTTAATTTCCATTTTACCGATCTTGATCGGCATAAAAAGTTTAGAAGTCATTTAATTCACCTCAAATAATTAGGAATTTGTTAGAAATTTTAAAGTGAAGAAAAAGCCGCAAAGTCCATTATACTTTACGTAACAGGTAGTTATTTTTGACATCAAGAAAAAGTTTAAATTAACTGTCGGCGTCCAATGCCCTGATTATTAAAACAGGCACGGTTGAGCCCCGCAGGATTTCATCAGCCACACTGCCCATAATTGCCCGTTTGAACCAGCCACGGCCGTGACTCATCATCACAATCAGTGAAGCTTGTTGCGCTACCGCCAGCTCCATGATCGACTTTGCCGGTGTGCCGATCGTAACCTGATAAGAGACTTTAATACCCTGCGATTTTAAAGACTGCGCCCAGTTCATCAGGTAGCGTTTGGCATTGGAAGCATTATCGACGTCTTTCATATGCGCTTCTTGAGCGATAATGTCCGTAGCAGCGGCGTTTTCTATGCCCGTCGCCTGGGAGACAATCGCTAATCCTGTATTGGCAAGTACCCGCACTAAAATAACCTCGGCATCAAAACGTTTACCCACTTCGGCGGCATAGGGAATTGCCTGTGCGCTCAGTCTTGAACCATCCAGAGGAACTATTATCCGTTCAAACACATTACCACTCCTGCATTGGTATTCAATCAACGCCATTATGCGGTAGAAAGTAACCCGGTGTCAAGAAGGGAAACCTGTGTTATAGTTTATTTATGTCCGAACAAAAGCTGGATGCGTTTTCCATCACGAATGAACTTACTACTAAATTTATCGGGCAAAATTTGCTCTACTTTGCCAGTGTGACTTCAACCAATGATATTGCCCGTCAGCAGGCGCTGCGCAAATCCCCCGAAGGTACTGCTGTTATCGCTGACCGCCAGACTACCGGCAGGGGGCGTCTCAAGCGGCCGTGGGTTTCCCCGGAAGGGAATATCGCGGTAACCGTTGTATTATATCCTGACCGGAAAAATCTGCATTTCCTCACAATGCTGGCCGCGTTGGCGGTTTTATACAGCATCGAAAAAACTACCGCGGTGAAATGCCAGCTGAAATGGCCGAATGACGTACTGATCAACGGCAAGAAGGTCTGCGGTATATTATTGGAAAGTAAAGCTTCGGCGGACAGCGTCGATTACGCCATTATCGGTATCGGTATCAATGTCAATATGAAAATGGCGGATTACCCGGAAATAGCTTCGATCGCCACCAGCCTGGCCGCGGAGACGGATCGCGAGGTATCGCGTACGGAGCTGCTGGGTTATTTGTTTAGTGAAATGGAAAAATTGTACCTGCGTTTGCGGGCCGGAGAATCGATTCTGGCGGAATGGCGCGATAATTTGATAACGATCGGTAAAAAGATCCACGTCCGTTCCGGCGATGAGGTCTTTGAGGGCACCGCCGAATCTGTCGCGGACGACGGCAGCCTCCTATTGCGCTGCGTTGACGGCAAATTGCTGAAATTCAACGCCGGGGATGTGACGCTGAGATGATTTCCAAATTCCAAAAATGAAATAAAAATATCAAAACTCATTACTCATTACTGTGAACTCCTTATTTGACAACAATTTCTTGTTCATTGTAATATTGAACTTGCGAAACAAGGAGCGAAACAGAAGCCGGATGCGTATGTTAATTTTAGCTAATACAATCCATCATCATACTCATCATACTTTAACCACCCATCGGGCTTGGTCACTCCGCTGTTGAAATAAAATCAGTCACAAATTGCATTAAGCCCGAGATAAAAATCCCGGGCTTTTTTATTTTCCGCACGCCGAAGGCACAAATGACATAACGTATTATTGTATAATTGGATATTGATCAAACTGGGAAAGGTATTAAAATGAGAGTTCAAAAATGTAAGGGCACCTGTGACCTGTCAACCGAACAAATGCGGCGTTTCCGCCTGATCGAGGATTGTTTCCGTGATTCCTGCCTGAAGTGGGGATATCAGGAAGTACGCACCCCGACCATTGAATACCTGCACCTGTTTACATCTACCGGCACGCTCACCCCCGGTACGCTCGGCAAGGTTTACTCTTTCCTGGACTGGGACGGCTGGAGCGGCGAAAGAGTAGTACTGAGACCGGAAGGCACCATCCCCACGGTCCGGTTTTATATCGATGAACTGGCGGATAAAAAGCTGGCGCGGCTTTTTTACGTTATCAATACCTTTATCTTCGAGGAGACCGGCAAAGAGAACCGGGAAAAATGGCAGTGCGGCGTGGAACTGATTGGCGCCGATTCAATTTCCGCTGATGTCGAACTGATCACCCTCTCGCTCGAAGTGTTACAGAAACTCGGTCTGGAAGATGTTGAGCTAAAGTTGTCTCATGCCGGTTTGATCCGCGCTTTATTGACCGGTTTTGGTTTATCTCCGGAAGCGCAGGGGAAAGTCTTCGACCGTATCCTTGACGGCGATGTGGCGGTGTTGACCCGTCTAAAGGAAGAAACCCCGGACCTGGCTCGCTTGCTGACACCGCTGCTTGACATGAAAGGCGAAACGCCCGGTTTCCTGCGTAACCTGAAAACAATGTTCAGTAGCAGCCTGCCGGAATTCATCCCCGCCCTGGATAATTTTATCGGTATCGTCGACCTGTTAACTGCGATGGGCTTTAAATACCAGATCGATATCGCTTCCGGGCGCGGTTTTGAATACTACACCGGCATGATCTTCCAGATCTATTCCGGCGATGCCAAGTTGGGCGGCGGCGGCAGATATGACGCGCTGATCCCGTTAATGGGCGGTGATCGCACCCCGGCCTCCGGTTTTGCTTTACAGATGAATACCCTGATGAATGAAATAGAATTGCCTCAATTCAGCGAGAAGCAAGCTAATAAAATACTGATCAATATGAAAAATGACAAGCCGAACCAGGTGCAATCGGCCTATCGAATCGCGGAAAATTTACGCGCAGCTGGTTTTATTGCCAGCATCCAGGTGGACAAAGAGGACAGAACTGAGTTCAGGTGGATGATTGATGTTGACGATAAATCGGCCGAATTTGTTATCTATGACCTGTCAAATAAACGGAAGCTAACCGCCGGGACAGTCGGAGAAATATTAAAGCTCCTGGGAGGCAAAGGTGGCAGTTAGAATCGCTTTACCGAAAGGGAAATTGCTTAAAGATACAGCTGCTTTTCTGGAGCAAGCCGGCTGGCAGCTGAGTGATTACAGCCAATCGATGCGCAACTACCGCCTGAAATCGGCGCGATTTCCGGATCTACTGATCAAGGTGCTGCAGGAGAAGGATATTCCGATCCAGGTCGCCATCGGCAATTACGACCTTGGTATTTGCGGGTTGGAGTGGATCAAAGAGCTGACCTCGAAATACGCGTCTGCCGCTCCGGTCAGGATCAGAAATCTGGGTTACGGCAAAGGCGCTCTTTATATCGCTGCCAGCGTTGTAGCTAAAATCTCCTCACTGGAAAGCCTGGCGCAGGAACCGGATATTGTCCGTATTGTCAGCGAATACCCGAATATCGCCGAATCTTTCGCGTTAAATTTGAGATTGCGGCGTTTCGGGGTCTATCCGGTCTGGGGCGCGGCGGAAGCTTATCCACCGGAAAACGCAACCCTGGCATTAGTCGCCGGCAGCACCAATGAGAAGACATTAAATAACGGCCTGAAACCGCTTGGAAAAGTGCTCAATTTCAGCGCTTATCTGATCGCCAACCGCACCAGCTGGCAGCAGAAAGACCTCAGTGAGGTCATGGCTACGCTGGAAAATGTACAGCTCGAAGAACAGGAAGCTCCACCCACTGCCTCAACTACCTCTATTCATTTTGTCCCGCAGGTTATCGATAAAGATACAGTGCGGCTGGCTTTACCGGATGGGCACCAGCAGAAGCACACCGTGCAATTATTAAATAAAGCCGGTATCCAGGTCGATGATTATCCATCTCCATCAGGCAATCGCAGACCGACTACCAATCTCGAAGGTGTGGTCATCAAGGTTATTCGCCCGCAGGATATGCCTTTACAGGTGGCGAACAGCAGTTTTGATCTGGCCATTACCGGCATCGACTGGGTGACCGATCACCTGGATGCCTTCCCGTCCAGTCCGGTGCAGCCGCTGGTTGACCTGAAACTGGGCTGGGTCAAGATCGTTGCCGTGATAGGGAATGATGTACCGGCCAATAACATTTATGATTACCGGCAGATTTGCAATAAAAACTCAAACGCTGTCAGGGTGGCCTCGGAATATGTTAATATTGCCGACAAGTACGCGCGGGATAACCGCCTGGGGATGTACCGGGTGTTGCCGACCTGGGGCGCGACGGAGGCCTTTGTTCCGGAAGACGCCGATTTATTGATTGAGAACACCGAGACCGGCAGCACCATTGCCCGCCACAATTTGAAAATCATCGATACGCTTTTTGAATCAACGGCTCGCCTGATTGGCGCTAAAAACGGGGATTACAGCGCGACTAAAAAGGCCAGGATCGAAAATATCGTCAAGTTGTTGAGCAAGGCCGCCGCCGTAAAATAACGGGTTTGTAGAGGGTAGCAAATGAAAATTATCGAAGGGTTTGAGCAGGCTAAAATGCTTCTGGATCGGCAGGCGCCGAAAGACCTGGAATACAAACAGGAACCTGCTGTCCGGCAGATAATTAATGATGTCCGCCAGCGGGGCGACAAAGCCCTCTTCGAACTGACGGAAAAATTCGATGGGGCTAAATTGACAAAGCTGGAAGTAAACAACTCGCAGATAAAAGCCGCTTATCACAAAGTCGATGGGAAATTAGTCGATGCCATGAAACTGGCGGCGGAGCGTATCGGCACTTTTCACCAGGAACAAAAAGAACGTGCGCTGCCGACTTATACGCACGGGAAAACCGGCTGGTTGGTCAGACCTCTAGAGCGGGTCGGTGTTTATGCCCCCGGCGGCACTGCCAGCTATCCCTCCACCGTTCTTATGACAGCTATTCCGGCCAAGGTCGCCGGTGTCAAAGAAGTTATTCTGGTTACTCCGCCGGCTAAAGACGGCAACATTGCCCCGGCGATCCTGATTGCCGCGGATATTGCCGGTGTCAACCGGATTTTTTCGGTAGGCGGCGCGCAGGCCATTGCCGCTTTGGCCTTTGGGACAGAATCAGTGCCGCGCGTGGACAAGATCTGCGGGCCCGGGAATATTTACGTCTTTCTAGCTAAAAAACTGGTCTACGGTGTGGTGGGCATTGACGGGTTGCAGGGACCATCCGAAGTGGTGGTCATAGCCGATGCGTCCGCCAATCCTGATTATTGCGCTTCGGATTTACTGGCACAGGCAGAACATGGCGGTTTGTCGTCCGCGATTCTGATTACTGATTCCAGGCCGTTGGCGGACAAGGTAATACTGTCAATTGAAGCACAATTGAAGCAGTTATCCCGGCGGGCTATTATCAAAGAATCCCTGGGCAATAACGGCATGATCGTCATCGTGGAAAATATGGCCGAAGCCGTGGAATTGACTAATCTCTATGCCCCCGAACACGTGCTGTTACTGACCAGACCAAATACTAATTACGACGAGCAAATTGTTAATGCGGGCTGCATCATTTATGGTCAGCAGGCCACGGTGGCGATGAGCGATTATGTTTCCGGCCCGTCGCATACGCTACCAACAGAGGGCACGGCCAGATTCAGTTCCCCGCTCAATGTGCTGGATTTCCTGAAGATCACCAATGTCAGCAGCGTCGGGGATGCGCTGATCAGCCTGGCAGGCGGGGCCGCGAGTACTATCGCCCGCGCCGAAGGATTGGATGCCCACGCGCAGGCCATCGAACTGCGGATGAAAAATGTAAGGAAGAAGTAGGTTTGTCATTCTGAGTGTGATGAAGAATCTAGTCTCCCGAGTTTTATATTACTGGATACTTCGCTCTCTTCCTTGGGATTATGAAGAAAGGGCTTAGTATGACAGATTCGATAATAAATGGAGATGAATATGGGTATAGAAAAACTGATTAGAAAGGAATTGCTGTCGTTTGGCGGCTATTCTGCCGCGGCTTCTCCCGAGGTGCTGGAAGGCAAGATCGAAGTTGCTGCCAGAGACATGATCAAAATAGACGCCAATGAGAATCCCTACGGTTGTTCACCGCGCGTAAATAAAGCCTTGGCGCGTTATCCGCAATTCAATATTTATCCTGATGACGGTCAGGAAAAACTAAGACAATCCATCGCCGGATATGCCGGTGTGGATATGAAACGTGTCGTTGCCGGTAACGGCAGCAACCAGTTGATCGACCTGCTGCTCCGTCTGCTGGTAAATCCGGGTGACGAAGTCATTAATTGCACGCCGACATTCGGCATATACAGCTTCAGTACTAAACTCTGCAACGGTGTTTTAGTCGAGATTCCGCGGGATGACAACTTCAACATCGATATAGTGAAAGTAAAAGCCGCGATTAACAACAAGACAAAACTCATTTTCGTCACGAATCCCAATAATCCCACCGGAAACCTGACCCCGCAGAATGATATTATTGAGCTTTTAGATACAGGTGCGCCTGTTGTCGTGGATGAAGCCTATTATGAGTTCAGCCGGCGGACCATTATGCCGTTAATCGGAAAATATGAAAACCTGATCATTTTGCGGACTTTCAGTAAATGGGCCGGGCTGGCCGGTTTAAGGGTTGGGTATGGAGTCTTCCCCGAAGCAATTGCGGATTTTATCCTGCGCATTAAAATACCCTATAATGTCAATGTCGCTGCGCAGGTGGCAGTTGCAGAATCGTTAAAGGATATCGATTACCTGATGGTCAGCGTGCAGAAACTCATCGATGAAAGAGAACGGCTATTTGCGCAATTGCAGAAGATCAACTGGTTGAAGGTTTATCCGACACAATCGAATTTTATTTTCTGCCGTGTGCAAAATGTGAACGCTAAAGATTTGCACAAACAATTACAAATGAAAGGGATCCTGGTGCGGTACTTTGACCAGCCGCGTATCCAGGATTGTATCCGTTTTAGCGTCGGCAAACCGGAACATACCGATGCGCTGATCAAAACGCTGCGTGGGATAGGAGGCTAAAAATGGCCGCGAGAAAAGCAAACGTCAAAAGAGTCACCCAGGAAACCGATATCAATCTTAGCTTGAATCTGGATGGCACGGGCAAGCATGAAATCAGCACCGGAATTAAAATGCTCGACCACCTGTTGTCGCAGACGGCCAAACACGGTCGGCTCGACTTGAAACTGACTGCTTCCGGCGATGATGAACACCACGTCACCGAGGATGTCGCGATCTGTCTCGGCAAGGCATTCAACGAAGCGTTGGGTGAGAAGCTGGGGATTGTGCGCATGGCCGATGCAACCGTGCCGATGGATGAATCGCTGGCCAGCGTTGCCGTTGACCTCAGCGGGCGCGGGTATTGCGTGCTGCAGGCGGAATTTGCTAAAAACGATATGCGTGATTTCCAGACCGACCTGATCCGCCATTTCCTGGAGTCGTTCGCCATGGAAGGCCGCTTGAACTTGCACGCCCGCGTGCTTTACGGCATTAACGATCATCATAAAGCCGAGGCATTGTTTAAGGCATTGGGCCGGGCGTTGGATATGGCCGCACGCATCGACGCGCGCACCAGCGGTCAATTGCCCAGCACCAAGCAGAGAATTGAACGCTAACTGCGAATAATCAAGAATCAATCAACAACTATCAAGATTTAAGGTAGTTCAGATCGACTGATAACATGCCTTATTTCGAAAGAGGTGGTTCGAATTTCCCGAAGCCCGTCTTCAGGTAGATTTCTGACCTGCACCTGAAGACGGGCTTTGAGTTATTATTTCCGTTGCACTAATCGCTTGTTATCAACTGTATTACACAATCCGGTAAGCCTACCGTGATTCCTCCGCGGATAGAATCGCCGTTACGGCGCCGGTCAATCACGTATTCGCCTTTCTCGTTGAAATGGCCTTCACACACTCTGACAAAAAAGTTCGCGAAATTAGGGTGCGTTATATCAACTCCTGCAAGCAGCGTAATCGGTGTCTGCCCCATGACCGGTTTGGGACGGAGCATGAGCCGGTAGTTGATACCGGCGAAATAAAATTCATGGCGGCTAACTTGTATCACCAGCCCGCCGCCTCGATCTTCCCCGCGAAATTCGGCTAATCCCATATAGCCGTCGAAGTCCATGCGTTGCGCCCGTCCGCGTTTCTTTACCGGTTCTTCTTCCAATACGGCCTGGACCTTGCCGGTACCCTGATATTTGAGCAGGAGGGGTATCANNACATTATCGATCCTCCGCTTCTCTTCGGGATATAGAGAACCGTCCTCATGTTGCTCATAATGCGTAAAATAACCGACGGCATTGTAGTCGGCAATATTACGGAACATATTCAAGCCTGTGTTGGATTCAATCAGAAACAGGGGATTGTCCTCACGGGCATAATTAACGTTGCCCAATTCNNAATTCCTTCCCTTTGGCATCGCCGTTATAATTGTCCAGTGAAATGGTATCTACATAAGGGGTAAACCATTTGTAGATATCCAGGACTTTATGCGCAGGCCCGCCCGATGGATAGGCTTCGCCCGGAATCGGCCACCAGTTTTGCTCCTGTCCCCAGCAATTGATGAAAGTGGGGATATCATAGACAGCTTTCCCGGCTTTGGATACTTCGTTGATAAAAGTCGCAATGCTCCAGGCCGTCATGCATTCCCCGGCATCGACGCCAAAGACCTCCGGCCATGTACCGGAAGGCTTCCCGCCGGCCTGCTGCCACAGGTCGTAGACTTCACCTTTTCCCTTCTTTTTCATTGCGGACATTAATTTCGCCGGCACGGGACTATCGAACTCCGCCTGACCTTCGGCGCTGTAGTCGCGTTCGCTGCCGATGATGCCCGGTTCGTTTTCAATCTGCAGCCCAATAACGGTTTGCTCTTTGTCCGCAGCCTTCAGATGCTTGCAGAGGGCGGCGAATGCTTTTTTATCGGCTTCAAGCGTCGCTTTGCAGTGTGATGAAAGCACCCAGATACTCTTGCCGGTAGGGCAAATCACCCGCTTGAAGCGCTGCGGGTCGGCCTTCATCCATTCCGGGGCGTAGTCCATGACCGCATTTTTCCAGACGGCAAACCATAAAAAGATTATCTTTAAGTTATATTTACGGGCGAGTGAGATTGAGGTATCTATACTGGAAAAATCGAACTTGCCCTCTTCCGGCTCAATCTCATCCCAGAAAATGGCATGACTGACGGTATTTCCGTTACACGCGGTGGAAGCCTTCATGTAGGCCTCAATTTCAGCTTCGTCACGGGCAACATATCCGGCCATATAAATACGGTGCCTGCCCAGAGGGAAGAAAGGCTTGCCTTTTACTTTGAATATGCGGTTCACATCGGTCATCTTACATTTTCTCCTTTTTATTTTTTCAGGATGATCGTTAGACACACTTGTATTAATTCGTAATAGCAGCAAGGATAACAAAATATTAGTATCCTGTAAAGTTTTACAATAACGACAAGAACATTTATTTTCCTGCCTGTCAATCGTAACTAATTGACAGGAGCGCTTTTAGTAGCATCGCTTATACAAGTATTAGCCAATGTTTGAGATCCGGTTATTGGACAATGTTATTTTCCTGCGGGTGGGCCTTGACTCTCCCCCTGACTGGAGGTTTATACTGCATTTAAATAGTCAACAGGAGCTATAATAATGGAAAAGATCGACCTGAAAAAAGAACTAAAAGCATTCTACAATCCCACCGCAAAAGAAGTTACTCTGATCGATGTGCCGAAATGGAATTTTATCATGATCGACGGCCAGGGCGCGCCGGAAAGCGACCAGTTCAGTCAATCTATTCAAGCACTGTATCCGGTGGCTTATACTATCAAATTTGACAGGAAAAAAGCTGGTGGACCCGATTTTAGCGTAATGGCTATGGAAGGACTTTTTTGGGCCGATGATATGGCGGTTTTTATGCCGGAGACTGCGGACAGAAATAAATGGCAGTGGACATTAATGATAATGCAGCCGGATTTTATTACCCGGGAAGATTTTATTAACGCTGTAAAAGCCGCGAAAAAGAAAAAAGATAGTCTTACGCTTGATAAAGTGCGTTTCGAAAGTTACTCTGAAGGTAAAGCGGCGCAACTCATGCATATCGGTCCGTATTCGGCTGAAGGGCCGAATATCCGGCGGATTCATGAAAAAATTGCCGGGATCGGGGCGAAACTGTCCGGCAAACACCATGAAATATATCTGTCCGATCCGCGCAGAGTCGCTCCGGAAAAAATGAAGACAGTGATCAGACAACCGTATACATAGGCTATCAAAATGGATTCCAATGGACGTTTTGTGTTTGAAATTTGGTTAGTAGATAACTTAAGGTACCTGAGGGAGTTCAAGAGGGGCGTTAAGCCTCCTCTTAATGAAAAAGAGCCCCTTCTCTTTCCAGAGAGGGGATTGGGGTGAGTCGTTGTGTATGCACCGCGAATGCCGAATTAGGAATTTAGACCTTGGAAATTCCCAATTCCTCTATTTTCTCCGGCAGAGGTACACCGGTCTCCGGGTTCCACCCCATTAACGCGTAATAGAACCTCTTTGCTTTCTCGAATTTTCCGTAGTCCAGATGTGTTTTTGCCAGGATCCCATCGGTTTTTGGCTGGAAGAAACGCGCCGGCAGTTTGTCATCAGCGTCGCCGAATCCTTCCCGGATATTGAACAATCTCATCATCGTCAGGACGGTCTCGGCGCTTTTGATCTGTTCGGCGATATTGGTATCCCAGCCGGTCACTGCTGCGGTTAGGTCGGACAATTGTTTATAGCTGAACGGCAATATCATGCAAACGGGTAAACAATCCCCCAGCATCCTTAGCCCTTGCATAGCTTTAAACAGCGCTACTTTTTTCGGCCCGATATCGTCGGCCGCCACCCCCTCCAGCAGCCCCAGCGGGTGTAAATCGTTCATTTGGCCGTTCATCACAAAAAGGGTGTCATGCAGGTTCAGACAGTGGTCGGCGCCGATCGGATCCACCATATAACCCAGCCCCAGGCCGGTCTTCAGCCGCGGTTCGTGCAAGCCTAACTCAAGCCCCTTCACATTCATNNAAATCCCCGATCCCTTCCCGTTTGGCGATCAATTCGATCAATTTCAGCATCACTTCCGCGTTACCGAACCGGATATCCAGTCCGCCGGTGTCTTTGGCGGTCAAGATCCCCTTCTCAAAACACTCCATCGCAAACGAGATCGAACCCCCGGTAGAGATGGTATCTAAGGAGTAAGCGTTGCACAGCTCATTGCCTTTACAGATTGCCTGCAGATTATCGATGCCGCAATTAGAGCCCAGCGCCGCCAGTGTCTCGTATTCCGGTCCGCCGTACGCCGGGTCTACATTGTAGGGCGCGTCTGTTTTCACTACTTTTTTACAGCGCACCAGACAGCCGAAACACCCGTCCATGCCGACACGGATGGTATCTTTGATGGTCTTTCCTTCGATCGCGGCGGCATTCGGGAACAGTCCGTCGCGGAAATTTCTGACCGGCAGATTACCGCTGGCTTCATAAGGTGTCATGTAGGCGCCGCTGCCAAAATCCTGGAAAAGTTTGATTCTGGCGTTGTTTGCCACCAGCCAGTCCCGCAGCTCTTTTATGTGCTCGGGTCTGGCGATTTCCGGCGGTTTGTGCCCCCTGACCGCGATCGCCTTCAGGTTCTTGGAGCCCATTACCGCGCCCAGTCCGCCCCGTCCGGCGGCATCATATAGGCCGTGCATGACGCACGCATAACGCACCATGTTTTCGCCCGCAGCGCCGATCATTCCCACTCTTATCCGCTTGTCGTCGAGTTCGGCGCGGATAGTGTCCTGCGTTTCTTTCGTGTTCTTGCCCCATATATGCGCTGCGTCTTTGATCACGGCCTGTCCGTCGGTCAGCCACAGGTATACCGGCTTGTCTGCTTTCCCTTCGATGATCACCGCGTCAAATCCGGCGGCTTTGAGCTCTGAACCCCAGAATTCTCCCGCCTCGGCTTTCGCGATCGTGTTTGTTAACGGTGATTTTGCTCCGATGCAGTGCCGCGCAAATCCTGATAGTTTGATGCCGGTCAGCGGGCCGGCAGCAAAAATGAGTTTGTTTTCCGGTCCGAGCGGGTCAACCCGCGCCGGTAGTTCTTTTAGTAAATAATAGGCAATGAAGCCGGCGCCGCCCAGGTACTTGCGGCAGAATGCCTCATCTATTTCTTCAGTAGTAATATTTTTATTCGACAGGTTTACCCTGAGTATTTTTCCGTTATAGCCGCCTGGTATTTTTGCCGTGTCCATCTGAATCTCCTCAAGTTGCCCAAATGCAAAGATTAATTATTGGCTTCTGATGGCAGGTTAACACACGAACCAATTTCACGTCAACCTCTTTTGGTGCTTTATCAATCAAAATAGTTTTCTATTTTTTAGTATTGTTTGGGGTTTGGCTATTGATATTTTTTCAGCGTTAGGTCTTGACTCTCCCCCTGACGGGAGATATATAGTACATTAAGAAGCGGCCGCTTCCCCGTTAGTACAGGAGTAAAAAATGCTGAAAATCGGCGACTTTTCCAGATTTGCGCGGATCTCTGTCAAAGCGTTGCGTTATTATGATGAACTCGGTTTGCTAAAACCGGTCAAAGTGGATGAATTCACCGGTTACCGCTATTATTCCACTACGCAACTAACCCAATTGCACCGTATTATTGCCATGAAAGACATGGGGCTTTCGCTGGAGGAGATATCCCGTCTGCTCAAGGACGATATTTCCATCAGCTATATCCTGGATTTGCTGCACATCAAACAGGAAGAACAAAAGCGGAAACTGGAGATTGAGGCGGAACGTCTTAAGCGCGTGGAAGAGTGGCTGGTTGATGTCGAAAAGGAAGGTAAAATGCCGGAATTTGAAATTGTGATCAAAAAAATAACGCCGCAAAAAGTGCTGTCCATCCGGGAAATATTACCGGACTACAGCCATATCGGGAGTATTTTTCAAAAAATGGAGGCTTATTTAAAGAAATCAGGCGCGCAGATGATCGGACCGCCGCTGGCGATTTATTACGACGAGGGATTTAAGGATAAAGACGCAGATGTTGAATTATTGTTCCCCATCGCCAAAGCAGTGGCATCCGGTAGTGACATCAAATACAAGGAATTGCCGGAGTGCGAACGGATGGCCTCCACGATCCATAAGGGTCGATATGATTCTGTCGGCGAAGCTTATACCGCATTAGGCAAATGGATCGAAACCAACGGCTACCAGACCGTGGGACCTTGCCGCGAAATTTATTTCACCGATCCCCGCAGCGGGACCCCGGTAGATCAATATGTCACTGAAGTCCAGTTACCCATTGCCAAAGTCTAGCAATAAACATAATTGCCCTCTTCCTCTAAAGCAGGGAGAGGGCAATTTTATTGCCTTTCTCTCCTTTGTTTCCGTTGCCGCTCCTCACTCAGACTTGTGACTTACAATTCACAACCTGTAAATGACAGCTCACTGTTACACGTAATTGAAATTAGTTTTGAACTAATGGTAAGATAAATTTGTAGGTAGAGTATTACTGGCACGGCAGGGAGTTCTGGTTCGCTAACATTGCTTTCATCAGTCGGTAGCGCATTAAAATCCCTTGTTATTATCAAGCCGCCGGTGTGTGTCTAAACTACCACGAAAGACGGGCGATATTGAATCGCTGAATCACTATAGGAGAATGGATGGAAAAGGAATACAAATACGAAAAGTTTACCCCGGAATATTACAACATCACCTCGAAGCTGATCGATGCGACGGTAGAAAAAGGTTTCGGCGATAAAATTGCCGTCTATTACAAAGATAAAACCTACACCTACAAAGAGATGCAAAGCATGATTAACCGTGTCGGTAATGCGCTTCATCTGTTAGGCGTGCACATGGAAGAGCGGGTCATGCTGGTGATGTATGATTCACCGGAAGCTATGGCCAGTTTCTACGGCGCCATCAAGATCGGCGCAATCCCGATCCCCGTCAACTATATGTATACCAGCGATGATTTCCGATATCTTTTAAATAACAGCCGGGCGCGTACCCTCATTTATCATGAAGATTTTGTTGATGAAGTCGATGCCTGGCGTGAAAAATTCAAGTATCTTGAGAATACAATCATCCTCGGGAAGAAAGCCAAATCCTTCCAGATCAGTTTCCATGATATCGTCGACCGCTGCTCAGATCAGCTGCAAGTCGCGTTCACGACCTATGATGACGCCGCTATCTGGAACTATACTTCAGGCAGCACCGGCACGCCGAAAGCGGCCGTGCACCTTCAGCATGATGTCTTTACCTGCCTGGAAAGCTACGCCAAAGGCGTCTTGAACATCGATCAAAATGATATTCTGTTATCCGCATCCAAGTTCTTCTTCGCCTACGGACTGGGTAACAGCTTTATTTACCCAGCCGGTGTTGGCGGTTCTGTCGTTCTTGTGCCCGACCGCCCGTTACCGGACATTATCTTTTCCGCGATTACGCAATATAAACCCACCGTATTTTTCGGTGTACCCACTCTTTATGCCAACATGCTGCAGGTAAAAGACGCTGAAAAGAAATACGATCTGTCTTCACTGCGGGTGTGCGCTTCCGCCGGTGAAGCTCTACCCAAGAATATTTATCATGAATGGAAGCAGAAATTCGGACTGGATATCCTCGATGGTATCGGTTCCACCGAACTGATGCATATCTTCATTTCCAACCGCCCCGGTGATGTTATGCCGGGAAGTTCCGGCAAGATCGTCCCCGGTTACACCGCGAAGATCGTCGATGATAACGGCGTTGAGGTCCCGGACGGCGAACTCGGTAACCTCCAGGTAAAAGGCGATTCAATGGCAGCCTTCTACTATCGGCAGCACGACAAATCCAAGGCTTCCATGCTGGGCGAATGGTTTAATACCGGCGATAAATATTACCGCGATGCCGAAGGCTATTATTACTATTGCGGCAGAGGCGATGACATGCTCAAGGTAGGCGGTATCTGGGTCTCGCCGATCGAAATCGAAGATACGCTGATGTCACACCCGGCAGTCCTGGAAACCGCCGTTGTCGCGCGCAATGATGAGAACGGTTTGACCAAGCCGAAAGCCTATGTCGTCCTCAAGAGCGGGTTTCAGCCTTCTGAGGAATTAGGAAAGGAAATCCAGGCTTATGTGAAGAAAACCATCGCTGCCTATAAATACCCACGGTGGATCGAGTTCGTGAAAGACCTCCCGAAGACCGCCACCGGCAAGATCCAGCGCTTTAAACTCCGCGCATAGTATCACACTTCGTTAGCACTTCAGAGGGAACCAGCCTCAGGCTGGTTCCCTCTTTTATATCTGTAAATATCACTAGTTGGAAAAATCTCTTGACTTGTTTATCCTATGCGAATATACTAGTAACCGACAGCTTGTAACCTCGGTTTTTTACATCGATAATCCGGCGCAAGCCGGTTTCGTTAAGGAGGTTCAATATGTGGTGGATACCGGTAGTTATTGTTGGCGTCATTCTTATTGTAGTCTTATGGGTTGTCAATTCCCGCCAGAAAAAAGCTAAATAGCCAATATTTAACACATTATAGGTAAACATAAGCTGAACCGGCATTTTTAGTTCAGATTAAAGTTTTGTTTGTTCTATTCACTCCCGGTAACGGGAGTTTGTTTATTGAATTCAATTCTTAAGATCACAATGTATTTCGAGACAATAGTAAAATAGTTAAGTTAATGTGATTAAAGATACAGCGTTGATTTTTGCGAAATAATATTATCAAATCAATTAGTATAATTGCCGGGATGGAAAAATATGGCGGACGTCTTAAAATCAACCACCAAACAAGCGGATTGTATCGAAGATTCCATCATTGTCGAGGAGATCAGCAAGCATTTCGGGAAGATTCAAGCCCTGGACAAAGTTTCACTGAGGGTACCTGAGGGTATCGTTTTTGCGTTGTTAGGCCCCAATGGTTCCGGCAAAACCACACTTATCCGCGTTTTAACCACGTTGCTCATACCTGATGGCGGCAGCGCGCGCGTCGGTGGTTTTGATGTGCGGAAAAACGCTTCCTCCATCCGTCCGATTATCGGTTTGGCCGGTCAATACCCCGCCGTCGATGAGGATCTCACCGGTAAAGAAAACCTGGAAATGATCGGACAGCTTTATCACCTGGGAAAGCAAAAATCCCGCGCCCGCGCCGGTGAATTGCTGGTGACCTTCGAACTGGCTGATGCCGGCGACCGGCGGGTCAAGACATATTCCGGTGGGATGCGCCGCCGTCTGGATTTGGCTGCAACCCTTGTTGCCGAGCCGAAGATCCTGTTTTTGGACGAGCCTACTACCGGCCTCGATCCGCGCAGCCGTTTCGGCTTGTGGGATGTGATCGGTAAGCTGACCAAAGACTGCCATACCGTTTTTTTGACAACACAATATCTGGAAGAAGCAGATAGATTAGCCGATAAAATTGCCATCATGGAAAGCGGTAAAATTATCCGCATAGGGACGCCGGCGGAGTTGAAGGGATGCTGCGGTGGTGAAACACGGGTAAAACTAAAGTTGGTTGACCCCGGAAAAACCAAACAGGCTGTTGAGTTGCTGCGTACACTGGGCAGGGATCAGATTAACAGCGTGGCCGAAACGGGTGATATCAGTCTGCCCGGGGACGGCGGCCCTTCGATCCTGTCTGATGTAGTGCGGCGGCTCGATGCAGGCGGTATTCAACTAGCAGAACTTGCCTTAACCCAGCCCACTTTGGACGATGTGTTTTTGGCCATTACCGGCCATGCGGCGGAGAATGAGGCCGAAGTAACACTAAATAAGAAAACGTAATTTTACATAATGGGATAAGTTGGAGCAATATGGATAAAATGTCTGCGGTAATCTCTGATATCATGGTCATGACCCGGCGCAATGTCACCCGCTACATTCGCCTGCCCCAGCTGCTGGTTTTTAATGCCATGCTCAACGTCGTGTTGCTGTTGCTATTTAACTACGTTTTCGGTGGCGCCATCCAGAAGGGCGGGGTCTCCTACATTCAATACTTCCTGCCCGGTTTCCTGGCCCAGACGGTGGTGTTTGGTTCCACGCAAACCAGCGTCGGTATTGCCGAAGACCTATCCAAGGGTTTGATCGACCGTTTCCGCTCGCTGCCGATGGCGCGTCCGGCGTTCCTCACCGGCAGGGTGATCGCCGACGGTATCCGCTACGCCCTTTTGATCGTACTGATGATCGGGGTGGGGGCAGCCGCCGGTTTCAGATTTGAGAACGGCCTGTTACCCGCGATTGTTGCTATTTTACTCGTCATCCTTTTCGGTATCGCGCTGACCTGGGTGGGTGTTTTTATCGGGATTTCTGTCAAGAATCAGGAAACTGCGCAGGTTGCCGGTTTTGTCTGGGTATTCCCGCTGGTTTTTGCCAGTTCGCTTTACGTTCCCATTGCCACGATGCCGGTCTGGTTGCAGCATTTTGCCAACGTTAATCCCGTCACTTCGATGGCCGGTACTATCCGCGCCCTGTTTTTAGGCGCAAATCCGGCTTCCGGCGGCGCCGACCTCGGACATTACCTGTGGCAGATCCTGGTCTGGGACGCAGCCATTATGCTGGTCTTTGTCCCGCTCTCCATCCGCCGCTATGTGCAGCTGGCGAAATAAAGGGTATCGATGTTAGGCTGACAATAATAAAGGATTCTTTGTTTGTCTTTCCCGCGAAAGCAGGAATCCACATAAACTATTACCGGTGAACATTATCGGATAGCTTGCATTTTGAGCGATTTACACCCTTTTGTCGACACTACCGCTAATCTCAGCTATAGTTATTATTAGAAAACAATTTTATGTAGTAATTGGTTTATGAACAAAAAAACTTTTCATATTGTCTCGCTGGGTTGTGCCAAGAATACTGTTGATTCCGATTCGATGGCGCAATTGCTGATCAAATCCGGCTACAAAAGCGTTGCCAACCCGAATCAAGCCGGTGTGCTGATCGTGAATACCTGCGGTTTTATCTCCATCGCGAAGGAAGAATCCCGCAGCGTCCTCGCTGGTCTGGCAGCGAAAAAGAAACCGGGACAATTATTGATTGCCGCCGGTTGCCTGACCCAGCGTTACGGCAAAGATACCACGCCGGATGTTCCCGGCATCGACGGTATCATCGGCACGCGGCATTGGATGGATATCGTAGAGCTTGTACAGGGCTTAGAGGGCATAAATCCGCCCGCACCGCGCTATCACTTACCGGAAGCGGATGCGGTCGGCAGTGACGAACACGGCGCATTACGCGTCTCGGTGCAGGGCGCCAGCGCTTATTTGAAAATCGCCGACGGCTGCCGCCGGCCCTGCGCTTTTTGCGCAATTCCTTTGATTAAAGGCACTGCCGTCAGCCGACCGGTTGAAGTGATATTGGCCGAAGCCCGCGCTTTGCAAAATGCCGGTGTGCGGGAGATCAATCTGATCGCCCAGGATACTACTGACTACGGCTATGATCTGGGTTTGAAAAACGGCCTTGCGCATTTGCTGAAAAAGCTCACTGTTGCCGTCCCTCAGGTGGATTGGCTGCGCGTATTGTACGCCTATCCCGGCAGCGTCACCGATGAATTGATCGAGGTCATGGCCGCCGAAAAACAGGTGGTGAAGTACCTCGATATGCCGCTGCAGCATGCCCATCCGTCTGTTCTGCGCAGGATGAAAAGGCCGACGGATATTGATTGGGTCTACAAAATAGTGGATAAAATACGTAAGGCGATCCCCGGCCTGGCTCTGCGCACCACCTTCATCGTCGGTTACCCCGGCGAGACTGAATCGCAGTTCCGGACGCTGCTCGATTTTCTGGAGGAAATGCGTTTTGACAAGGTCGGTGTGTTCAAATATTCCTTCGAAACGGGCACGGCCGCCGAGCCGCTTGGCGACCCTGTTCCTGCGGAAGTTAAAGAAGAACGGTTCAAACAATTAATGGAAAAACAGCAGATCATTTCTCTCGAACGTAACAAGACATTTGTGGGACAGAAACTGGACGTCCTGCTCGAAGGTTTCGGCCAGGGTGTTTCCATCGGACGCAGTTACCGCGATGCGCCGGAGATCGACGGCCTGGTTTTGGTCAAAGGCGAAATCCCATCCGGACAGATAATCCCGGTGCGTATCGATGAAGCAATGGCTTACGATTTAAAAGGCGAGCCCGTAAAGAAAAAGAAGTCGGGATAACTGTGCTTTTCCCCAAAACAGCGCCGGTTTTTACTTCGTAATTTTAAGCTTTTTCAGAATTACGGCCAGTTCTGTCTTTTCATCTGCTGTCAGTCCGGTGATAGGTAACCTCGGTTCGCCGCCTTTTAACCCCATGATGTCCATCGCCGCTTTGACCGTGGAGAGATACATTGGCGCGGGGTTATTGTAAGCCCCGATGTTTGCGCTCGTCGTTGTCAGTCTGTCGATGAAATCATTGAAAGGCGCCATCCTGTGCATTAACGCATCCATTTGAGTGAAATCTTGCTCCCCGGCTGCCTGGTAGAGGGCGTAAGTCCATTCCGGCATGATATTGGCATTTGAGCTTACCACCCCCGCGTAGCCGATTTTCGCGCCGGTGGTGTACATCTGTTCACCCGGTCCGCAAAAAAAGGTCATGTCCTTTACGTCAACGGCTTTTCTCATCTGGACATATTGCGTCAGGTTCGGCGTGTTTTCCTTGCAGGCGATGACATTCGGTATTTTGGCGATCTTCGCCATTAAAGGCGGTTTTATCCAGCAGCCCGAAGGACCGGGGTTGTTATATACCATTACGGCGATTTTGAGGCTCTCTGCGATCGTTTTGTAATGCATATATGCGCCCTCTTCCGTGGCGGTAAAGTAGTAAGGCAGGATCACCTGCACACCGTCCACCCCGGCGGATTCGGCGTATTGGCACATCTTGATCGTTTCCCTGGTTCCGGGTCTGCCCGCGCCGGCAAAAACCGGCAATTTGCCGTTCACTTCTTCTACCGTGGCCTTGATCACTGCTTTACACTCATCTTCAGACATTGCGTAGAATTCACCGGTGCTGCCCAGCGGGTTAATGATGAAGTCTTTCCCCACCGTCCTTTTCAGCAGCCACCGCAGGTTAATGCGGTAACTCTCTATATCCAGACTGCCGTCCTGGTTAAACGGTGTGGTATTGACGATAATTACGCCTTTCAGTTTCTTCTTCAGCTCTGTTAATTTCATTGTGATTGCTCCCGACAACCCGATTTGTGTTTAATGGTCTCTTAATAATATCAATTCGGGGCGAATAAATACATTACCTCACCGTTTAATGCGCTACCTGAAACTCACCGAGTATAAAAATCAGCGCTTGCGCTAACATCCCGAGGTAAACCAGGAATGCCCGTTCTTTGCGCCAAAAAATTGCGAAAATTCCCGTCGCGAAGGCAGCAAATACGGTAATGCTGATCGTGGCGCCGATCCAGGGAGGACTGGATTCGGAGTTCAGGTTACCTCTTAGTGCCAGGATAATGAAGATAATATTGGCTAGCAGGCTGATACCGGACAGAATAACCGACCACTTGCCTAAGGCTGTCTGCGGGAGAAAATGTGTCCTCATATTTTTCTCCTCTGTCAATTTCTAGTCGGGGGCTTAATTATAGGGTCGGTATTCCGGACTGTCAAGGACAGTACTCGCGCTTCGGATTATCTGTTTCGAATTGTATCGGGGGAGTCATTGCCTTCACATAAAAAAGGCGTCCTTCTTTTGAAAGGCGCCCCTAAATTGAATTTAGATTATTATTTGTTAAGTGGGTTCCGCGATTTCAACAAGTTCTTCTTCTGCGAAGCGGTGAGTAGTCGAGAACCCCTTCAAATCAAATTTCACTGTGTACCAGAAACGAAAAGCATCCTTTTCCGGTTCTCTTTCTATCACACCCGTGTGGTCACGATAAGGCGTCGTCGAACGGGCGCTGATTTTTACTTTTGTGCCGGTATTAAATTTTGGTGTGATAGCATGATATCCCCTCGGAATATCAAAATCCTTTCGTTTCACCGGGTCGGAAAGAATAGCGTAAGCTATGTTTATCTCCCGCATTTTTTCATTGGCTTCCGCGCTGTTCTGATTCCTGTCGGGATGATATTGAAAAGCAAGCTTACGGTAAGCATCATTTATCTCTTTAATATTAGCGCTTGGGATCAGCCCCAATACTTTATAGTGGTCTTGCTCAATTTGCATTGCCATACCTTAATTCACCATCACGTGATTCATATTATGGCATAGGCATAATTAAAATTAAAGACTTTAACGGGGGTTATATAGTACCGATGCTGAAGCAAATAGAACTAATCCTTAAGGTTGGGTATAGTGTTGATCGTCGTCCTTTACCTTCTACCAGGTAGTTTATTCCCTTTTGTCAGATATATTTATACGTCTCATAATCCTATATTGTTTAGTGATGTCAGGTATTATCAAATATATAGATTGACAATAATACAGTATTCGTGTAAGATTGTTTTCCGCCCTTTATTTCCACAGGTGAAACGCTTGTTTCTAACTTGTAAACGCCTTGTCCCTGTGAGGCCGTTTTATGAACTGAGTATACTAAATACCAACCATTCATCTCTAACCTGTATTTCCCAGGCCTGTAATTGGGTAAAGAATAATTTAATCGATTATTTTAGTGGAAATATAAGAAATGGAGGTCAACCGTGAAACGATTTTTCCGGCAAAAACGGTACTGGTTAACGACTCTAATCGTCCTTGTTTTAGCGCTGGTCGTGTACTTTGGAGGCGGGTATGTAGTGTATGCCAAACTCGCTACAATTGACCAGTCAAAACACCTCGCCGATTATACGAATAATCCCTCTAACTTCATAGTAGCTGATTCACAATATCAAACTTTTAATACTACTCCCTATGAAGTATCATCGTACCGGGAGGTCGCATTCCCCAGCCGTTCGGCAAATCTGTCCCTTTCCGGCTGGTATATTGAGGTTAACCCTCAGGCCCCGGTTGTCATTATTACGGCCGGTATCAGGAGTTATAAGAAGGACGCTAAAGTTCTTGTTCCCGCCGGGATGTTAGCGCACAATGGTTTTAATGTGCTGATGTTCGATTTACGTAATCATGGCGACTCCGACAAGGATAACGGACGGACAAGCGTCGGCAATAAAGAGTATTTGGATGTGCTGGGTGCCTGGGACTACATGATAGCTAAAGGGTATTCAACAGACAGGATAGGTTTCTACGGTGTTTCATTGGGAGCAGCATCCGACCTGATTGCATTCGGACAGGAACCCCGTCTGGCTGCCCTTTTTGAAGATTCAGGATTCGGTAATTTACCGGAAATAATGACGGCTGAACTGGTACGAAGCAAAATGCCCACATTTTTAGTGACACCTGCCGAGATTATGGCGCGTGTCGTGGGTGGCGAGAATCTGCTGGCATATAATCCGTCTGATGCCATCAATCACGATAATAACCGTCCAATATACATAGTACATGGAACAGGCGACACGCGGGTCAGTGTTAATCAAACACGGGAATTGGAGGCGCTGGCCAAATCGACGGGAGCTAATGTTACAGTGTGGTATACCGACGGAATCGACCACCTCGGCTCTGTATTTACCTTTCCAACCGAATACCAGCAGAGAATGGTCGGTTTTTTCAAAGCTTCTTTAAAATAGTCGCCTGATTTTAACCCAAGAAAATGGCGTCCTTCTTCTAAAGGACGCCATTTGTTTATTGCGGCCCGATCTTGATGTTATTTCCCGGCAGGCTTAGTCTGTCCGGTCTTCCAGAAATTTTCCAGCTTGAATAGGACTGAAGTGTCAACGTCAGCCACACTGTTCTTACCGTATTCGAAGGGGTTGTCGATGTCGTGGATCAATTGCACTATTGCCGTTAATACAAAGGCGATCAGGGCAAAAAGCAACAAACCGCCAATCCCCCACTCATTTTTGGCAAATACAAAGATAATCAGCACTGCGGCCAGGGAGAAATCGCAGATTACATATGCTCCGGAAATGCCCTTGGTGTAGGCAATATAATCCAGCCGGTGCGAAAGCCGGTCGATATTCGTCAGGTTATCCCGCAGCTTCATCAACGGACTGGGCGAAGCGCCCTTTGCCCACAGATCCACAATATCATTATTGATTTTATTTATTTCCTCATCGAGCTGCGATTTGTGCCAGTGATTAGCCCGGATATTGGCGGTGATCGTCGAAAGTAGGTTCTCAATATGCCCGATAATATCCTTTGCTACATCGGCATCCCCCTCTTTAGTCGGGATCAGCATTGCGTCGGTGTGCATCGCTTTTAATAATACCGCCATTTCTCCCGGTATTTTTTCGGCCTCTTTAAAATCTGTCATTGCGCCCGTAAATACGATGCTGATGGTAAAGAACACCCCGCCGAAGAATGTTCCGGTCAGGGTGTTGATTGCAACTACGCTGAGGCCGAAGCGGTCAGCAACGAGCTTGAGTAGAAGAACGATCAAACCGATAATGCCGGCTATAAAAAATAGTTTAAACCGTAGTACTTTTTTCAACTGCTCTCCTTGGTATCGAAAAGTTAATCAATTATTGGAATGTGAGTCTTCCTTCTACCTTGCGTCCGATGTTTTGGTGGTTCTTCAGGTACTCCTCCAGCGCCTCAGCTACGTTCGTCGCAATTACTTTCGGCGGACACCGCGCCATCAGTTCTTCGTTGGTGATATTGAGAAAAGCCGCCGAGTTAAGGATATGGTAGCCGATCAGGCTGATGCTGTAGGTTTGCGTGTCGACTACCGGAGCGCCTTCATAATCAAGTGAAACCAATTGATGCGCGGCGTTATCATAAACCGCGCGGATTTTTCCATTTACCTGGTAACACTCACCCTCGCTGTTGCGGTTTTCCGGACGCATGATGTGCGTAAAAATCCGTTTAAGTTGCGTTCCGTCGATGATGAAGCGGGAGAGGAAGTCCGGGTAGGGGAAGCAGGCTCGGTAATCCTTCAATGTCACCGCCGGACCGAGTTCCTTGCTCCTGATCGAACCGGAACCGACCAGCATGACATTGCTTTCTGCCGTTTCTGCCAGGGCATCGGCGAAAAGGTTGCCGAGTGAGGTTTCGACAACCCGGCTGGGATGGGTGAGGGTTTCGGTGAATTTACAGATAATTGTGTTGTACTTGCGGTCGACTTCGTCCGCAAAGGTGTCGATGTAATGTTTTAACTGCATATCCGGTTCAGCGATACCTTCTTCGATCGGTATCAATTGCCATTTCCATTCCACTATGCTGTTAGTGTCGTCATCTACAACGATATCGAACCGTCCGATCTGGTTGGTGCCTACTCCGGCTTGTGCGATCAGCACATTATTAACGAATGCCGGCTGCTGTAATATGGTGTGCGAATGACCGCCGATGATCATATCCACGCCCCATTCCGGTTTTAACAGTTTCGCCAGCTCGATGTCGGAATCGTAACCGATGTGAGTCAACAGCACAGTCAGGTCGATGTCGTCATTTTTATACGCATCGGTGATGATACCCACTTCGTGGGCGGCATCCTCCAGTGAGATAAAACCTCCCACCAGTTTGTCCTTTTTAACCGCATCGATCACTTTTTCTGTCAGGATACCGATGAACATCAGGTCGAAGCCGTCTTTGGGGATGATCAAGTATGGCTTCATCAACCGTTTATTGTAAGTTTTGATATAAAGATTGGCGGTGACGATGGGGAAGTTCGCCATTTTCTCCAAAAACAGAAGCTGCGGCAAGCCGTAATCAAACTCGTGGTTGCCTAATGAAACTACGTCCGGAGCCAGGTAATTCATGATTTCCATCGTCGAAATACCCTGATATTCAGAATCGATCAGCGAGCCCTGCAGCATGTCTCCAGCGATCACGTAGAGGACGTTCTTTTCCTCGCGGCGTACCTTGTTGACATAACCTGATAAAAGCGCCAGTCCCCCGATTAATTGGCCGGAACCGGTCTTCACTTCTGCCAGGAAATCGCCGTGCATGTCGTTGGAGTGTAAAATGGTGAATTTCTTGGTTAAACCCATGATATTGTCCTTGTTAATAAAGCATTAATAATAGCGCAGTACAAGTGTAACTTGGAGGCTATTATAGCATAGAATGAAAGACAATAAAAAGTAATATTGGGTAGTATTGAGACGTATCCGAAAATTTCGCTTCATGAAACCATCTATTGACAACGCTTTCACAAGGTACTAAAGTCAATGAAAACCGAGTATAAACACAACGGAGTGTAAATGAATAAATCATTATTAATCTTCAGGCATGAATTTCTGGCCACGATCAAAAGGATTGGTTTTATCATTCTGACATTGGCTTTACCGGTGTTGGCTTTACTGGCGATCGGCGCCACCCAGCTGATATCCGGGATCGTGAAGCCGTCAGGCCCGGCAGCGATCACTAATATAGGCTACGTGGATAAAGCCGGGGGGTTCAATCAGTTTGCCGCGCAGGGCAATGTGGAAATGAAACTCTACGATACGACAGACGCCGCGCTGCAAGCAATGGTGCAGAAGGATGCCAAAGAATATTTCGTGATTCCCGCTGATTACGCAACAACAGGAATGGTGACTATCTATACACTGGATAAACAGTTGTCAGCCCCACAGGAAGTGCAGACGGCAATTAAAAACTTTTTATCGAGCAATTTGCTGGCAAATAAAATTCCGGACTCGACCATTCAGGTTATCGAATCGCCGCTATATCTGGTTTCGATCAGGCTGACAGAGACGGGTACAGTCGCGCAAGACCAGGGAGGGTATTCGAACCTGATTATCCCGCTGCTTTTTGGGGTGCTGCTGGCAATGTCCCTTTCTTTTTCCTCTGCTTATCTGCTGCAGGGGTTAGGTGAAGAGAAAGAAAACCGCCTGATGGAGATTTTACTATCTTCGGTTTCGACAAAGCAACTGGTAATAGGCAAAGTGCTGGGTATCGGCGCGGCGGGACTGATCCAGGTGATAGTCTGGGTGATTTCGCTGCCTTTGTTATTGCATCTGGCCTCGTCATCCATCGGAGGCTTCATCAGTTCGATCCAGCTCCAACCCAGCTTCCTGATTGTGGGTGTCATCTATTTTATCCTGGGCTATCTGGTGTTTGCTGTCCTTTCGCTCTGCCTCGCGGCGATCAGCCCCACCGCCAGGGAAGGGCAGGGATTAGCCGCGATATTTACCATGTTCTCGGTGGCGCCGTTCTGGTTCTTCAGTCTGCTGATGTTATTCCCGGATAGTCCGGTCTGGATTGTGTTCAGTATTTTTCCCTTTTCCGCGCCTGTCCTGGTTATGTTAAGGCTGGGCATGTTCGGCATTCCGGCGTGGCAACTGGCGGCGAGTATGGCAGTGATGGTATTATCGATTATCGCGGGACTTTTGCTGGCTGCCAAACTTTTAAGAATATATCTGCTGATGTACGGCAAACGGCCGACTGTCAGGGAAATCGTCAGAAACGTCGGGAAAAGTTAACGCGATCAAGACAACAACTCAGTTAAACATGAAAAGGGAGACGACAATGACAGAGGTTAAAAGGGTATTCAAGGTAAACGGCAAACCGTTCTTTCCGCTGGGCGGGCAGACCAATAATTCCAGCGGCTATAGCGAAAAACAATCCGAGACGGCCTTTAAGGCGGTTCAGCTAATTCACGGCAATACGCTGGAAATTCCGGTTTACTGGAACCAGATTGAGCCGAAAGAAGGGGCTTTTGATTTTTCCAGCGTGGACGCCCTGCTGGCAAATGCCCACAAGTACGAACTTAAATTGATTTTGTTATGGTTTGCCACCTGGAAAAACGGCAA
>PMBW01000346.1:0-955 GCA_003153075.1 Dehalococcoidia bacterium
CGATGAGACGTGAAACCGTGTGCTTTTCCTGGTATTCGGACATATCCAGACGCACCATGGCGTTCTCATCGTCAAACAGGAACCAGGCCAGCGTCCGTGCCAGTTCGGTCTTGCCGACCCCGGTCGGGCCGAGGAACAGGAAACTGCCGATCGGCCGTTTGGGGTCTTTCAAACCGGAACGGCTGCGGCGTATAGCTTCGGAGATTGCCGTTACAGCCTCCTCCTGGTTAATCAGTCTTTCGTGGATCCGTTCTTCCATGTGCAGCAGTTTCTCGGATTCACCCTCCAGCATTTGCGAGACCGGAATACCAGTCCAATTGGAGATCAATTGCGCGATCTGTTCTTCGGTGACCTCGCCGCTGATCTTTTCTTTTTTCAGCCATTTGTTCTTGGCTTTGTCATATTCATCTTCTGCGCGCAGGTGATCAGCACGGAGTTTGGCCGCTTCTTCATACTGCTGCCGCTGTGAAGCTGCTTCCTCTTCATTCTTCAGCTGTTTGACCTTTTTCTCCAGATCTTTTACATCCGGCGGCGCGCTTTCGGTATCCATTCGCAGTTTACTGGCGGCTTCATCTATCAGGTCGATTGCTTTGTCCGGCAGGAACCGGTCCGATATGTAGCGTTTGCTTAACCGGGCGGCTGCTTCCAGCGCCCCGTCGGTTATTTTCACTTTATGATGGGCTTCATAGCGCGGTCGGAGCCCGCGTAACATTTCTACCGTTACTTCTTCGGAAGGCTCGCTGAGGAAAACCGGCTGCAAGCGTCTTTCTAATGCCTTGTCTTTTTCGATGAATTTACGGTATTCATCCAGTGTAGTAGCGCCGACCGTCTGTAATTCACCGTGCGCCAGCGCCGGTTTCAGCATATTGCTGGCATCGATGGCGCCTTCGGCTGCGCCTGCGCCCACTAATGTATGAATCTCATCGATGAAAAGGATAATTTCACCTTTGGACTG
>PMBW01000346.1:977-7979 GCA_003153075.1 Dehalococcoidia bacterium
CCTTCGGCGATGGCGGTTTTACCGACACCGGCTTCACCTACGATAACCGGATTATTCTTCGTGCGGCGGGTCAATACCTGCGCCACCCGTTTGATTTCATTCTCCCGCCCGATGACCGGGTCGAGTTTGCCTTGCCGGGCCATTTCCGTGAGGTCGCGTCCGTATTTCTGCAGGGAGCGGTATTTGCTCTCCGCTCTGGCGTCAGTGACGCGGTGCCCGCCCCGCAGTTTCTGGAGGGCGGCATAAACCTTTTCTTTGTCTACACCGAAACGGTGCAGAATATTATATGCTTCGCCGTTGCCTTCCCCGGCGATAGCGATAAAAATATGTTCAGTGCTAATGAATTCGTCCTGCAGTCTTTTCGCCTCGGCATCGGCAGCATTAAACAGCGTAAAGATGCGCGGCGTAGGGTACATCTGCGGTGTCATGTTATAAACCTTCGGCATGCGTTCCAGTACGGTATTGACCTGTATTTTCATACCGTCAACATCGATCTTCATATCACGTAGGATCTCTCCGACAATCCCCTTTTCCTGCATCAATAAAGCATACAAAATATGCTCAACGTCCCAGAGACTGTGGCTGTATTGCGCTACCAGCTGCTGAGAAGCGATGATTGCCTCCCAGGCCATTTCTGTAAATTTTTCCTGCCTCATAACAAAGCCTCCCCCATCAACGTTTCTCCCCAAGAACAGTAGTCAGAAACTCGGTGATGCGCCCGTGCACCTCAGGATATGCCCACTGATATTCGTGCCCAGGTGTGTTAATGCAGTCAGTGAATTTGACATGCTTACCCTGCGTCTCGTATTTAAACCATAGAACAAATGCTTTGAAATATGATTTCGTCCCCTTCCAAAGGTCACGGTGGCACATCGGATCGCGCATTAAACCGTTACTATCGATTGCCAGGTTCCGTTGGGTCAACACGCGGCGGCGCATATGAGCGAAAAATGTCCCTAACTCAATACTATATATTCTCTCCGCGCCGCCTAAATGAGTCATTACCGCATTATCAAACGCCGCGCCCTGACTGGCTCCTACCAGGATTATCCTTAGCCCGGGTAAATTCGTTGTTATAAAATTTAATTCTTCAGCAAATACTTCAGCCCGGAAATTTTTACCGTAGAAGAAGAACTGACCCTCTTTGAACCAGCTTCTTCCTCCCCACAGGGCATCGCCGCTGCGGAAGTACTGCTTCATAATGCTACTATAGCCGAGTTTTTCTACAGTCGCTGTGACTCCGGTCACAACGCTCTTTTCCCAGTCCAGTAACCCTTCCCAATGAGTATTTCCCCAGCCGCCCGGACTGTGAATTATCAGAATGTCTTTATTATGGGACGCTGAATACAGCTCTTTGAGACCGCCAAAGAATAATTTCCGTTTTTTGGTATTGTGCGGGAATAGTTTCACCGCCAATTCTCCGGCTGCTTCAATGACCGGTTGACCTTTTTCGGCGGACGGTTGTTGTCCGGTTTTAACCGATTTTGTCTGCTGCTTCAACAATTTGGTGCTCCCTGGGAATTCGATCTTTCCGCTGCCGGAGATGAGTTTCCCCTCCCTTTTGCCAAACCCAAATATGATGGTCGCGGATTATCCAGGCAGCGATAGATTGCCTGGAAGGGTAAGCGATAAAAACAGACCCGGCAACCCGGTTCATTTCCGCCAGAGCCTGTTCCGCCAGCTGCGTAGTAGGCATATGTTCCAGAACATGGCTGCTGAATATAGCCCCGAATGATTTGTCGCTGAAAGGAATATCGGTGCAACTGGCTACCACCGCGCAGGGATGGCCTTCCAGCGCTCTGCGGTCGATGTCCAGACAGACATCGCCATCTCCATGCGCCGGTTTATCAAATAACCGGCGGTATGCTTTCACGCCCCAGGGTCCCCCGATCACGAGCAGCGGTTTTCCGCTTTTCTCGGCGTATTCACAGGCGGCTATATACTTACGGTTTTTATCACGGATTTCCTGAATCCAGATCACAAGCTGCCAAACGCCGATAACAAAAATGACGCCGATAATTGCAAGGATAAGAATTGTTATTGGTGAGTTCATAAAACCCTCCATTCTCAGTCTATCGATCCATTGGCTTAGCGCGTCTAAGCCGTAATACCCCGTAAACGCGATGATGAAACTGCGCAAACAGATACCCAGAAAGGAATAGAAAATGAATTTGTAAGGTGGATATTTTAAAAGCGCGATGGCAATAGTCATCGGGAGATGTATGGGGTTTGGGATTAAAGTCATTAAAAAGATGGTCCAGGATCCGGATTTCCTGAGCCATTTAACTGACCGTTCATAGGTTTCAGGGCTGAAACGGCGGCTCATTTTTTCGGATAACGAATGGCCGCTGTAACCGATCATAAAGGTGATAAATTGCCCCAGGCAAGCAGCAACGGCGGTTACCCCGGCTACCCAGACGGGCGCCCAAATACCGTAACGCGCGGCCAGAATAGTGGGCAAAGTAAACGTCACCACCCAGTACGGCATGGCGACCGGGGTCATACTTAAAATACTGCTGGCGATAAAGGCAAACAAGAACATTCCGGCCAGACCGTAGTCTTTGATGTTTGCCAGATTTTTGAGGTCATTACTATAATAAATAACGAGAAAGCCCAGGGCAATGGTGAGGATTATCCCCAGGATCCCGAAGAAGATTTCTTTTTTCGTAAAGAAGCCGGTATGTTTTTTAGCGTGATGCATGATTCTTTCTTACCAAACTCACTTTATTATATAACAGTGAGTCAAATCCCGGGAAAATCCTGAGTATACCAACCTAGTTTAATTTTGCCCCTATTATAGCAATATTCCCCTCTTCATCTCAAGAAGGTGTTAACCGGGTAATAATCTCCAGCAATTGCTTAAGGATCATGGAGGTGGCTCCCCAGATGATCCTATCGCCGTATTTATAGCAGCCGGTATCCAAGTATTGTCCGGTTATCAGGACGGTGGTTTCGCTGTAATTATTTTTATCCAGCAAGACGGTCAGCGGGACTTCCAGAATTTCTTCGGTCTCCCATTTGTCCGGTTTGAACTGGTACGGATACGGGATCAGTCCCACGAAAGGGGAGATAACGTAGTTGGAACTGGCGGTCGGGGTATCATCCAATTGCCCCAGGACCTGAACATCCTCAATTGCTAACCCAATTTCTTCCCTGGCTTCACGCAGCGCTGTATTCAGAAGAGTGCGGTCTGATTTTTCATAGGCGCCGCCGGGGAATGATATTTGTCCCTTGTGGTCTTTGACCCGCTGGGTCCTCTGGATGAAGAGCAGGTGATACTGCCCGGCTTTCAGAAAAACAGGCACCAGCACAGCCGATATTTTCTTTCCCGGTTCATTCAACCGCACTACCGGGCGTTTGGCCAGGGCCTCTCTGAGTTTCTGAATCACAGTTTTAATACTAGCACCGCATTCGAGCAGAGACAAATAGGACTAAAGACTTAGTGAATTGTCAGTTTTGAGGTGTGAGTAATGAGTTTTGAGTATTGTATTGTTTCTTGTTGATCAGGCACACTCTTCAATCTCTCCGCATTTCTTTCGTTAATTACTGCCGGCTGCGCCCTAGGCCTGATAGGGAGAGCAGAGACAAAAGAGCACTTATTCAAACTATGCCGGTGGGTTTGCAGGCATCAAGGGAAAAGGAAACAGACAAAAGGGAGCGCTTTAGCGCCCCCTCTTCTGGATTGTCTACTATAACCTTGCTGATTTTTTATCAGAGAAAACGTTCGAAACGTTCTTTTTTCGCTTTGCAAACGGGGCAGATTTCCGGCGGGCCGTCCCTTGCGCACAGGTAACCGCACACTTTACAGCGCCATACCGGATAAGGCAGGTTGGTAAGATTTGCAGATACCATCTTAGCCGCAGCCTTCCTCTGTTCCGGTGGAGGACGCCGCTCCGGTATCGATGTCAATTCCTGTTGGCCTTTGGCGACCGCCTCGGCGACATACAGCCCTCAGTAACAGGCCCCGTGTTCTACTACATCGGCATCCCGGTAATCACAGGGACAGATGATATCGATATCTTCCGCTTTTACGCCTACCGCCAGACGGCAGGGGCAAGCCTGGTACCCATATCTATTTTCATTGGTCAGCAAACCCTGGGCCAGCGATTTTGTAAACTCAATATCAGGATTGAGGTAATAACCGCCGGAACGAGCATCTTTCTGCAGCTGCTCGTAAAGCTTGTCGATCTGTTCCTGGGTGACGGCCGGTTGTTCGTTCATTTGCCGAAACTATCCCTGATTTTACTTTCCTGGAACCCGACGATGCTATTGGCGTTGTCAATTATTATAGTGGGGAAAGACATGCTGGGATTCCATTTCTGGATGATCACCATCGCGTCCTTTTTTTCGGCATCGGTCATCAAATCAACATCATCGAAGTAGTATTCCACTCCTAAATCTTCCAGCAGTTTTTTAGTTTTTTTACACCAGGGACAGGTGCTCAGCGCGTATAAAACGATATGCCCTTTGTTCTTGCCTGCCACGTGTTTTAACGCCATATTCCATCTCCTGTTTTCGGGTATTTTTTTCTATGACAACTTATTCGATAATCTGTTTCCCGGTGTGCCATGCTTTATTGAATCATTTTCGCTATACCGTACATTATCACCGCAAAGGTGAAAAATCAAGCATACCTAATTGAATTCGCGAAATTCACCAACAATCTCAAAACTGCAATTTTACCAGTTTGGGAAACTGACATAAAAACGTTATAAACCGATCAGTCTTACTACGGTAGCCGCGCCAACACTTTGGGTACATTGCTTATTGTTGGAGCGGTGTAAATCCAAACGAGCCCTTCCCACACTACGAATCCACCGGCCGATCGGGACGAGATCAGCATAAGGTATTTTCAGATATTGTCCAAGGCACCATAAAGCATTATTGTCAGCCAGGTCGTTACTGACTTCACCGGTAGTTTCCAACCGAGTCAGGAATCCCGTAATAAAATCTTCCAGCGTTCTCCCTGTTTCGCCCAGGTAAGGCGGCAACTGCAGCGCTTGCCTGTATTCATTGGGAGAAAATCCGATTTCCAGCTGCTTGCGGTCCGCCAATACCTTCCCCTGACCCGGCTCCGGCATGACCGGGGAACTTTCTATCAGCCCGACCGACCAGCCGGGAAAAGCGCAAATATGATAGTTGCTGATGACCTCCCGTTTGGTTTGCCCCCGGTGATTTTTGGTATATTCCTGCGGAAAATAGACAAGCTCTCCTCTCTCAACCGCCTGTCTTAAGGTTTCCCACATCCAGACCTGTTTGTCTTTATTGACACGAACGGGGACCAGCGGGTCAGCGGGAGAATGCCTGGTTTGGAAAATCTTGCCTGCGGCCGCGTGTTTAGTGACGGCCGTTTTCAACAGGTCAACCAGTGTGAGCAGCGGCATCGCCATGGGTGTTAATTCCATACAGTCAAAACCCTGCGGCACTTTTCTATTTATAAGCTCGCGGTTGTGAATAAATAGTTCCGCAACCTGTTCCCCTGTTGGGATCGGATATTCTGTGCCGTCTGTTCCTATTATGCAGGGGCTGCCCGATTTTGNNGCTGGCATTGTTTTATCTATAGAAGCTGACATAATCGCCCTTCAAAAGAGAATACACAGGCTTTAACAGATACCGGCGAGGAATAATATAGCATATTTGGTTGTTAAATTGTTTTATGTCGTACCGTAGTTAATCGGCTCTCAGCGAAGGAGAAAAAGAGAAGGAGCGTTTTTACGCTCCTTCTCCATGTTATGCCGGAAAAATGGTACTGCGGTTATCAGTTAGCCCGATGCCCTTTAATGGTTAAAAGGAGGTCATCTTTAACTTGCAGGACTTCTTCGTGCGCAGCTTGCCTTGCTTCAGACCGCACGCGGTTTCTCATTTCCTGGGCGTCTTTCTCGGCGGCGGCTTTTATCTTTGCGGCTTCTTCTCTGGCCGCTTGCTTTTCTTTTAAAAGGATCTCTTCCGCTTGCTGCCTGGCCTGGATGATGATCCGGTCTACTTCTCGGCCTTTTTCTTCTTTAGCGGCTTTTCTGGCGTTTTGTAAAGCCTCGGCAGTGATTTGCGCAGCCTGTCCGTTAGCCCGTGCAATCAGAACGGCGGCTTCAGACTCGGCTTTTTTCTTAATTTCCAGCTGAAATTCTGCCAGAATAAATTCAGCTTCTTTTTTTGATTCATCGACATATTTAGCCGCTTCACGTTCCGCCAGTTTTTTCACTTCGATGATAGCGCGTTCGATCTGGTACTGGGCTTCCGTGCTGGCATCCCTCAGGATTTCGTCTCTTTTGGCATTGGCTTTGGCTATAATAACTTCCGCTTCTTTTACGGCCTCCTGCCGGATCTTAAGGCGTTCTTCTTCAAGGAATTGGCTGAGCCGAAGCTTGTATTCCTCTCTGGCCTTGGCAATAATGTTAGCGGATTCGCGGTTAGCCTTTTCTCTAATCTTGTCTCCTTCTTCAGCCAGAAGCTGACTAAGGCGCGCGGTTGAGTCATCCGGTTTTGTAGCTACTTTTTCAACCTCTTCGGGGGCAGTTGATTCTTTTTTCATTTTTGTACTCCTTTAGTTCAAGATTACGGTTACCAGGCCGTTTTTAGTGACGTTTAATATTAGCCTGGCCGTTTCTATAATGCCGCTGTGTCATCAGGCAGGTCTAAATTCAGACTCGGACATATAACCATATTGCGCTGAGTTTATTAATAAGACAACGCTACGTTAGTACAAGGGAGAATAGGAAAATAGTATGGAAATAGCAGATTATTATATCTGAAACTCCTTTTTAATTAATTCAAAATCAAAATACGAATGATATGGAACCCACCCCGAATATGACCAAATCACTAAAAAATTGTAATTGACAAACCTGAGATTCAATGCTAATATTTGATAATTTCTATTGAATATCCATAGGAAGATTCATAAGGATTAGCGTAAAACCTTTTAAGCATAAAACATGCGTTGAAGGTAATGATAAAAAAGAAAAAAGGGAGAACACAGATGGCAAAGAAGAAGATTATCGGGAC
>PMBW01000103.1 GCA_003153075.1 Dehalococcoidia bacterium
GTCCCGATAATCTTCTTCTTTGCCATTTGTGTTCTCCCTTTTTTCTTTTATTAATTACTTTTAAGGATTTCCCATTTAAACTCAGAGTTTTAGTTGCCCAAGGACTTTTTCAGGTTCTGGTCTATCCAGAACCGTGCGCAATAGAACCCAAGGAGGTGAGCGCCAACAGTTCCGCCGGAAACTGAATCGAATTGTCCGTAGTAACCTTTCAACCAGGGCTGATAGAGGCCGAACGTATTTGCAGCAGGCAGGCATATTTCATAATGTTGTCCGGCTGTATATTCACATGCATCTTTAAATGCCTGTTGCGCCTGCTCGACAGAATTAGCGCTGATTCCCTTGTTGTAAAAACCGTCATAAACAGGGTCGCTAACCATGGGGTAATTGCCTGCTACCTGGGTTGAAAGGAACGACCCTATCTGCCTGAGCGGTTCAGAGACCTGTCCGAGTTCTCCACCCCCGCGGGTAGACATCTGGTCCTGTTTATGATTGGCAAACACAAAGTTAGTCCAGGAAGTCTGATCCATCGGCCGGATTTCCATGTTAATACCAACGGCCGCCAGGTAGGATTTCACTATCTGTAACAAATCCATGTCTGAAGACTGAGCAGCCACAATGTTAGTATTAAACCCGCTAGGATAACCGGCATCTGCCAGCAGCTTCTTGGCCGCTACCGGGTCGTAGGTATACTGATCTTTGATGGTTTGGGTCCACATATTGTACGGATAACCCCACCCTATCATGTGATTGGAAGCTAACGAAGCAGGAGTCGCATCGGCGTAGCCAAGGAAATAAGNNGGGGACAAGACGTTATTTGCGGTAGGCGGAATTTGGGTTTGCACTATTTTAGAGTTCGTTTTCTGCATTGACAGGGCGTCTTGAATCGAAACCTGATCAATAGCTTCGATCTTGCCGCTCCGCACAGCCGCCAAAGCGGTTGAATTGTCCGGTATAATGAGCACTTTGAGCGTATCTACATAAGGGAGTTTGTTTTGCGGGTAGCGTTCGTCATAGCCCCAATAATTGTTATTCTTCGTCAGTGTTGCTGAAGAGCCGGAGACAAAATCAGTTAAAATAAATGGTCCGGTACCGATGGCATGGTGCCAATCATTAACATTTCCCCATAATTGTACCGCTTCGCGGGCTTCCATATCCAATCCGGTGGCAAAACTTTGCATTGCTTCAATAATGTACTCCGGGTTAGGGGTCTTCCACTTAAAGACCGCGGTATACTTATCAGAGGCAGTAACCGATATCAGGCTTGCGCCAAACGGGGTCCCGGTAGATTGAAAAGGACTGGGAGTCGTACCCGGCGCCCAACCGTTCTGACGCGAAAAATGATATGCTACATCGTCAGCGGTAAATTCCCGTCCGTTGACCGGCGGTATGTCCTGCCAGTGTACCCCTTGCCGCAGGTGGAAAACCAAAGTGGTTGAGTCTGTAAACTCCCAGCTTTGTGCCAGCTGGCCGGCCATGTTATTGATCGTAGCCGGGCGGGCCCTGTAGTCGTACACCGCAGGATCTATTGTCCAGTTATCGGCAAGCAGTTTTTCAAAATATCCCGATTCACAGGTTGGCAATTGACTGGCGTTATACGGATCAAAATTTGTAATATCCCTTGGCATACGGATGGTTATCGTCCCGCCGTAGGTTGGCTTACCCAGGCTGTCCCACCAATTCCCTTTCGTTGTCGCAGGTACGGTAGAGGTTGTTACACCGGTTGGTATTACAGAGGAAGCTGTTGTCGTCGTTGTGGTTTTTTGTGTTGTAACCGGAGCTGTTGTTGAAGTTGTGGCGGTAACCGATGTTGTTGTACCGCAAGACGAGAAAACCATCGAAGTTACAATTAGTATAGATAATATTACCCAGACAGCTGCTTTTTTCATACGGACCTCCAATATTTGTAGAAAATTATTTATGATAGGCAAAAATGCCGCCCGAAAATTCTTTGTTATTTATTTGTAAAGCTGGCCTTGCCACTCACCCCGATTACCCCCAGGGCTCCGACGACGGGAGGGGTCAACATCAACACTTAGCTGAGAGTCCTACCACAAACCCCCAGTACCCTGGATTCCCCTGGCAAGACCAGCCCTACCCCTGGTAATCAATAAAAGTGTTTTAGCTATCAGGTTTTTAAAGCCTATTGACAATTGCCATTCCCCGGCTTAATATCTTATTACTCCAATTGAATGTTCCTAGGGATATTCAATAGAAATTACGAAAATGCTAACATAGCTGTTTTGGTTTGTCAATATTCGTTTTCCAAATGAAACTGGCGGGATGACACAACTAAGCTATATTTGAGGTGCAAGAAATGTCAGGTGGTTATATCGGGAAAATTTTGTTTGTTGATCTTTCGTCCGGAGAAATCAAAGAAGAAGCCCTGGATGACAGAATGTGCATTGATTTTTTAGGCGGTTACGGGATCGGCGCCAGAATCTTATACACCCGGCAGAAAGCCGGTGTTGACCCGTTAGGCCCGGAAAATATAATGGGAATGATTGCCGGCCCGCTTACCGGGACTCCGATACCCACCGCTACACGTTATACAATTGTCGCCAAATCACCTTTGACCGGCGGCTGGGGAGATGCGAACTCGGGGGGTGACTTCGGTCCTTACCTTAAATTCGCCGGTTTTGATGCCGTATTCTTTTCCGGGATTTCGCCCGGACCCGTATATTTGCTCATCGATAGCGGTCATGCACAGATCAAAGACGCCGGATATCTCTGGACAAAAGACACCTTCGAAACTGAAGATATCTTAATGGCCGAATACGGTAAGCAATCACGCGTGGCCTGCATTGGGCCGTCCGGCGAAAAATTATCGTTGATTTCGGGCATTATGACAGACCACGGCAGTACCGCCGGGCGGTCGGGACTTGGCGCCGTCATGGGGTCAAAGAAGTTGAAGGCAGTCGTCGCCCGCGGTGACAGGGACGTTCCGGTATTCGATAAAGCCGCGGCCCTTAATTTCAGGAAGGAACGTCTCAAAGTCTGGCAAGCTCCAATGCCGGACGGCATGTCTGATCTGGACAAACAGCACCGGTACGGAACCAGCTTCACAACCTATAATGCTGCGCACAGCGGTGACAGCCCGGTAAAAAACTGGGGAGGCATCGGTGTCATTGACTTTCCGGACCGCTCCACGGTACATCATGATGTGTTCATGGCGCTGGTGGAAGAAAGGAGACACGGCTGCTGGCATTGCCCCAAAACCTGTAAAGGTATCCTCAAGCCGAGGGAGGGAGCGTATAAATTCGCCGCCGCCAGCCGCCGCCCGGAATACGAGACGATCGCCGCTTTCGGCTCGAACTGCGCTAATACCAATACTGAATCTATTTTGATTGTCAATGATATTTGCAACCGGTCAGGCCTTGACACTATTTCCGGCGGTTCCACTATTGCTTTTGCCATCGAGTTGTATGAAAACGGAATTATCACAAATAAAGATACCGACGGCATCGAACTAAAATGGGGAAACTACCGGGCGATCGTGGAAATGACTAGAAAGATGGCCGCCAGGGAAGGGCTGGGTGATATTTTGGCCGATGGCGTTAAGGCCGCAGCCGATAAAATCGGTAACGGCGCGGAGAAATTCGCTGTCCATGTCGGCGGGCAGGAACCGGGTATGCATAATCCGAAAATTTCCAAAGGCAGCGGTTATCCGATGGCAGCTGCCCGTTACCAGATGGATGCTACACCCGGCCGTCACATGCTTAATTTCGGGCCCTATGTTTTTCCACGGCACTTGATTAATATGGCCGGGATCTGTTTCTTTACCGCCTGGCCGCCTGCCGTAGTGACCACGGCGCTGAACATTGTCACAGGCTGGAATAATTCTACAGCGGATTACCTCAAAATGGGAGAAAGGGCTGCTAATATCAGGCACGCGTTCAATCTGCGTGAAGGGATCAACGAGATGAAGCGGTTTGTGCATCCGAGAATAGTGGGCAAGCCGCCGCACACTGTCGGTCCGCTGGCAGGTGTGACCGCTGACATCGAAGCGCAGGTAATCTGGTGTCTTGGCGCTCTGGATTGGGACCGCGTCACGACTAAGCCAAGCAGAGCGAAATTAGTTTCGCTGGGTCTGGATGACATTGCTAATGATTTATGGCCGGAAAAAGACGAATTCAAGTCCTGGAAATTCTAGTTCAGGTAGTCTCTTTATTTTCACTTTGTCTTAATATCCGCCAGGGCAGACCGGTAGTATAACCTCCGCGAGGAGCGCAGCGACGTGGCGATCTCAAGTTCAAAATATCCCATGTGAGAATAGATGATCCTTGCCTGCTCGTCGGCCTTAACTCAAAAACCGGCAACTGCTAACTGAAATCAGGGATAAGTGCTCACTTCTTTCAGATAGTCATGATCCGGCCGTTCCATCAGAAAAGTGCTGGTGAAATCAACATAGGGTTCCAGGAACGGATACTTGTCGTATTTCGCCCACGGAGGTTTGGTATACTTTGGCGGTGATTCAATTACAGCCTTCTTCCAGCCGCGGAAATCTTCGTACCACAACTCGGTCAGTCTGACCCAACCGGGTGACTGCTCCGGTATTTTCACCGCACGATAACTGAAATACGCAATTAATCCGGGTTGCTGCAGTACTTCCTTCGAATGAATATTGAGGAACCAATCCTCTCCATCTGCAATAGATACTCCCTTCGGGTATTTGGTTATGGTATACCACCGGAGGATTGTCTTATCATCCGCCTTGAACCTGCCGCTGAGGAATACATCTGCCGGCGGCTCCGTCACGCTTATTGAAACATCAGGGATGGCTTTGACTATCTTTTCCTTTGCTTCTTTTACCCAGGGAGGCTTCCTGTTAAAGTTGATGATATTTGTCGGGCGTTTGTCTTCACTGCGGAACCACGCTTCTGTCACTCTCTGATTGTAATAGCCGTACTGCAAGGCCTCCGGAATTACAGGCAGCGGCCGGTATCCGATGAAACGGGCAAGCCAGGGTCCGTCTTTGGATATTACTTCCGGAGCGTGATAACGCGTATACCACCGCTCAAATGCAGGCAAATCGTTTGGTAAATCACTGGAGTGTAACATAAATACACCTTTTATCATTATGACCTCCTGAATCCTGGAAACAACATATAAACTTGCTAGCTTAGTATTTATGTTAAAAAGTCAAAGTCATTAGCCGCCGGTAAATTTACTTCAAAGACAAAGATAGAACTGCTGTCGGCTCGTGCAAACAACCCGACAGCAGTATCTATCTTGATTTACGCTGTTCTTTGTTGAAACGCGAAATTACCATTACGAAGAAAGGTTATTAGTTACTTCTATTCGGTCAGTTTCAGCTCGA
>PMBW01000109.1 GCA_003153075.1 Dehalococcoidia bacterium
GCTCCGTAAAGTACCTTCGGCTGCGGTCTTCGGAGGGAACTCCAACTTTCTTCTAAGTCAGAAAGTCTCCGGAAGTATTTCATTTAAGACTCAAAGAGGACTAAGCTTAAAAAATTCTCTCTCAATGAGGATGTCCGAGAATAGTCACTATTAACTAAAATCGAGGTGAAAAGTGCACCACAGAAAAGTAAATCCCCCTTGATCCCCCTTTCGCGAAAGGGGGGGGAATGGATTTAAATTGGCAATCTAAAAGATTTCGAACAGCCTCAGGTAATGACAGATGGCATGATATTAATCACATCTCTCCAGGCTTTCAAGATCTAAAATATACTTGTAACCCACGGTTAAATATAGTAGCCTGAAGACAGTCAAACTGCGACTCCGAAGGAATAACACAATGGCCGATAAACCGGAATCTGAAAAAACCACCAAAGCCACTATCCCGATCACCGGGATGACCTGCGCCACCTGTGCCATTACCATCGAGAAAGGGCTGGACGAGACCCCCGGCGTGGAGAAGGCTGCGGTCAACTTCGGTTCGGAAAAAGCATCGATCGAATACGACCCGGAGAAAATCAGCCTTGCGAAAATCAAGGAAACCATATCCGGACTGGGGTATGAAGTAGCCACTAAAAAATCGATTTACCCGGTGGGGGGAATGACCTGCGCCACCTGCGTGATGCACGTCGAAGAGGCGTTGAAAGAGGTGCCCGGTGTGGTCTCCGTCGGTGTAAATCTGGGGTCGGAAAAAGCCACAGTGGAATACCTACCGGGCGTAACCTACGCGGATTTGAGAAAAGCCGTCGATGAAGCGGGTTACGTATTGGGGGCGGAATTAAAAGCCCTTGAAGATGTCAGCGAAACAGCGCAGCGGGAAGTNNATGATGCTCACACCGGCCTTCAAATACATGGAATACTTACTGTGGGCGTTAGCCACCCCGGTGCAATTCTGGGCGGGCTGGCGTTTTTATAAAGGGGCCTGGGGCGCACTCCGGCACCGCACCACCGATATGAACACACTGATCGCCGTCGGCACTTCCGCGGCCTATATCTACAGCGTGATTGCCACGTTATTTCCCTCGATTTTCACCTCTAACGGCTTAATGGCGCACGTCTATTTCGATACCTCGTCGGCGATTATCACCCTGATCCTGCTGGGACGCTACCTGGAAGCGCGGGCTAAAGGTCAGACCTCGGAAGCCATTAAAAAACTGATTGGTTTGCAACCGAAAACCGCAATTGTCGTGCGTAACGGGCAGGAACAGCAGATCCCCATCGAGGATGTGTTGACCGGCGACCTGGTGCTGGTTAAACCCGGCGAACGCGTCCCCGTAGACGGCATCCTGCGGGAGGGCTATTCCAGTCTGGACGAATCGATGATCACCGGCGAAAGCATCCCCGTGGAAAAGAAACCGGGGGATGAGGTCATCGGCGCAACAATCAATAAAACCGGCAGCTTCCGGTTCGAAGCTACCAAGATCGGCAAAGACACCACGCTGGCACGTATCGTCAGGCTGGTGGAAGAAGCGCAGGGGAGTAAAGCTCCGGTGCAAAGATTGGCGGACGTCATCGCCAGTTATTTTGTCCCGATCGTAATCAGCATCGCAATTATTACATTCCTGGTCTGGTTTTTTACCGGTCCTTCGCCGACTTTAACCTACGCCTTCCTCAACTTTGTGGCAGTGCTGGTCATTGCCTGTCCCTGCGCATTAGGATTGGCAACACCGACCGCGATCATTGTCGGCACGGGTAAAGGGGCGGAACACGGCATACTGATCCGCAGCGCCGAAACGCTGGAAAAAGCCCACAAGATCGACGCCGTGCTGCTGGATAAAACCGGCACTTTGACGCTGGGGAAACCGGCTGTTACGGATGTTATTCCCACGATAGGTTTTACCACCGCGGAAATATTGCGCCTGGCAGCGTCTGCCGAAAAGAACTCGGAACACTCGCTGGCAGAGGCAATCGTCAAGGAAGCAGCGGCCAAAAACCTGCAGCTTTCACCGGCAACGGAATTTAATGCTATCCCCGGCTTCGGTATCGAAGCAATGGTGGAAGGGAAAAAACTGCTGTTGGGGAACCTGAAATTAACACAGGAACACAATCTGGTTTTGGGCGAGATGGAAGTGCGCGCCAATGAATTGTGGTATGAAGGCAAGACAGTAATGTTTGTCGGCATCGACGGACGAGCCGCGGGACTGATCGCACTGGCCGATACCATCAAACCTGATGCGGTTAATGTGGTAAAACAATTGCATAAAATGGGAATTGAAGTGGCGATGGTCACAGGCGATAACCGGCGCACTGCCGAGGCGATCGCCAAACAGGCCGGTATCGAACGGGTGTTCGCGGACGTGCTGCCGGAACATAAAGCCGACGAGGTGAAAAAGCTGCAGGCAGAGGGCAAAGTGGTGGCAATGGTCGGCGACGGTATCAACGATGCCCCGGCGCTGGCCCAGGCGGACGTCGGCATCGCCATCGGCACCGGCACGGACGTAGCCATGGAAACCGGCGATATCACACTGATCCGCGGCGAACTGAGCGGCATCGCGACGGCGATTGCGCTGAGCAAGCGCACGATGCGCACGATCCGGCAAAACCTGTTCTGGGCATTCGCCTACAACGTGATACTGATTCCAATTGCGGCGGGTATTCTATACTTTGTCTTCAGGAACGGCAACGTGCCGTCCGGACTGAAATTCATTCTCGGCGAGAAGGGCTTTTTAAACCCGATCATGGCCGCCGCAGCGATGGCCTTAAGCTCCATTACTGTTGTAACTAACTCCCTGCGGCTGCGGACGTTTAAACCGGCCAAGTATTAAATAATGCCAGGCTGGTAGGGACAGGTATCGTACCTGTCCGCCCCGTAAAATCATATAATATAAACATATGAACGACAAAAACGAAAGATATCTGTTTCCTGTTCGAAAAAACCTAAGATTGAAAGACTTTGACTATTCGTCTCAAAACGCCTATTTTATTACAATCTGCTCACAAAACAAAGGTTGTTTATTCGGCGAAGTCGAACATGACAAAATGCATTTAAATCAATACGGAATTATAGCCGAAGACTGTTGGAAAGACCTCGGAAATCATTATCCCGGAATCAGCAATGACATTTTTATGGTAATGCCCAATCATGTTCACGGTA
>PMBW01000006.1 GCA_003153075.1 Dehalococcoidia bacterium
GCTGCGGTTTAGGCAACGGCATGGGCATGATCTACAATGCCTATCGCGAAGGCACGCCGCTGGTGATTACCGTCGGGCAGCAGGATCAGCGGATGCTGTTCGAGGAGCCGATTCTTTGGGGCCGAATGGTCGATGTCGTAAGACCCTGGACCAAATGGGCCGAGGAAATCCGCCGCGTTCAAGACATACCATTGGCCATTCGCCGGGCAGTGCAGACGGCAATGGCGCCGCCCACCGGGCCGGTGTTTCTGGCTTTGCCGCTGGATGTGCAAATGGCGGCCGGCGGAAGCGACTTGGACCTGACACCGCCACGATTACCCGATTTTCACGTGCGAGCGCCGATTGAAACCTTGCGTCAGGCGGCCGGGATTTTGGCCGATGCCAAGAGGCCGGGCATTTTGGTGGGCAGCCGGATTTGCGAGGCCGACGCGGTTGCGGAATTGGTCTCCGTTGCCGAAACGTTGGGCGCGCCTGTGATGCACGAGGCGACTACGTCGCACGGCAGGTGCGGTTTTCCATCGAATCATCCCTTGGCCTCGACGCAGTTGCCGTTCTGGTCGCCGGAAGTGCGAGAATATCTGGCTGAATTCGACGTGTTGCTTGTGGCCGGCATGAAACTCATGCAGCAATATATCTATCATGAACCGAGGCCGATTCCCGAGCACGTGCGGTTGGTGCATATCGACGAAGATCCTTGGCAGTTGAACAAGAATTATCCATTGGAAGCTGGCGTGATCGGGCATCCAAAAGACGCTTTGGCCGAGTTGGCCGTTTTGTTGGACGAAGTTATGACGCCCGGGCAGCGTCAGGCTGCTAAAACTCGAGTGGAAGCACAGGGCCGAAAGCGCAGCCGGGAATGTGCGGCTTTGCGCGGCGAGGCTGAAAAGCAGAAGGATTGCCGGCCCATCTCGCCTTTGTACTTTATGGAAACAATCGCCCGAATCTTGCCGCCCGACGTGGCGATAATCGAGGAAGCGCCCACCACGACCATGGGCGGGTATATCGAGCGTGCGGGGGCGCTCCGAAACACCAGCGGATATTTTGCCCAACGTGGCTGGGCGCTGGGTTGGGGATTGAATTGCGCGATCGGCGTGAAACTGGCCTGGCCCGACCGGCCCGTGCTGGCTTTGATCGGCGACGGCTCGGTAATGTATGGTATCCAGGGGCTATGGACGGCCGCACATTATCGGATACCTGTAACATTTGTTATCTGCAACAACAATGAATACAAAATCCTCGAGGATTGCGCCAAAGTGCTGCATTTGCCGGCTGCTTGTGGGGAACGATTTGAAGGATTAGACGTCGTCGAACCGGCGATAGACTACGTGGCATTGGCCCAATCGCTGGGCGTAGCGGCACGGCGAATCACCGAGCCGGATGAATTAAGCGAAGCGATTCGGGAGTCTTTCAAAAGCGATGTGCCCCGTCTTATTGAGGTTCCGGTACGGCATCCAAGCAAAGTGTAAGATAAGCATAAATAAACCACAAGTTCAAGAAGAACATGAAGGTAGTATTATCATTTAAAACGCCCAAAAAACAAAGGGGCAATCGTCTGCAGAGAGTTGGTATTACTGCCTATAATTTCAATAACAATTTAATTGATTTGGAAAGAACCAAATCACGACCAATTTTTTACTTGCCTAATAGCCTTGTGGTGACCAGAATCCTGCAAAACTGCTAATGATTCGGGGGTTACTTTATTCGGGTGAATAGAGATACTTTTATTATTTCATTACATCAAAAAATTATTATTCATGGTTGAGGATGAAAGATCATTAATGTTAGCATATTACAGATAAAAATGAATGCTATGGCCGCAACAAAGGATGTATAAAAAATAACTTTTCCTAAAAGGTCAGCATTATAAGCATGAATCATATCGCGCGAAGCTGGTAATGCGAGCAGTATCCCGAATGCTCCAAGAATCCCACCTAGTATATTGAAACACAAAGGTTTTGGATCAGGATACTTCCACAACGCAAAGGCAATACCAATGATAAAACCAGGTATCGCCCCGTATTTAATCATTTCATAATATATTCGTTTTTTGCTCAATTGTCGGTTCCATTTTTCCTGCTGGCAACTCATTTGTGAATCTTGATTTTCCATTTTATTGTCCTTATCATTCGTGAATTAAACATAAATCACTTGATTTCTTCAATTTTACTTTTAATGTCGTTCTTGTTATTTGAATCGAAATTCAAAAAAGCTATGCCTTTTATTGTTTCTTCTTTCGACGAATTGTATAAATTCAGTTCGGTATCTGTTTTTCCTCGGCCTGCGGCATTGACTTGCATTGAATGGATAGAGCCATCGTTGCGTTTCCAAGTTACCCTGCCAGTAACCTCGTAAAAGCTGTCAAAAGGGGGAAGGACTTCCCGACCATCTTTCAATTTTACCATGGTAATGGATATCGAGCCTTTAAATAGACCCCAACCCGGCAATAGATCAGTTGACTGTATAGAAGTATCTGTGGAATCTAGAGATTGCCCTGTCCCCTTTTCTTCTTTGCGAGGCAGAGGCGCCTTGCTCTGCGACGGCGCACGGCCATGGCCGC
>PMBW01000180.1 GCA_003153075.1 Dehalococcoidia bacterium
ACATATGTTGTTGTAGTTTCCGCTAAAACGTAAAATGCCGGTAGAAGACAAATAATCGCTGATAAAGATAAAAAGTATTCCATTATTTGTATTATACTACTATTTTTCATATGATTATATCGGGATAAATCAACTTTATTGCGCGAACCTTGTATCTTGATGAATAAATGATTACAATTTCTCCATTTTTACCCTTTATAACCCCCATCCAATGTGACTGAAGGGCTGCGGTAAGGTATAATTAGTTAATTGTGTGTTCGGGCATGAACGCGCATTGGAGGAGAAAAAACAATGATTGCGACCGGCGAAATCATCCTGCAAACCCACGGCGAGGGAGACACCCAGGACATTACCGCGAAGGTACAGCAGCAAGTTAAAGAATCAGGTGTTGCCGGCGGCACGGCGACTGTATTTGTTACTCATTCTACCTGCGGTATCACCACCATCGAATTTGAGCCCGGCCTGACTGCAGATTTTCAGAAGATGTGGGAGCGGCTGGCTCCGAAAGATATGCCCTACGAACATAATGCCCACTGGGGCGACGATAACGGCTATGCCCACGTGCGGGCTTCCCTGCTGGGCGCTTCTTTGACAGTGCCCGTTAAAAATAAAAAACTGGCGCTGGGGACATGGCAGCAGATCGTTCTGGTTGATTTTGATAACCGCCCGCGCAACAGGACTGTGATTGTACAGATATTGGGAGAATAAATTTTTAAAATACCAAAATCCAAATAACAAATCCCAAGCAAGCGAATGGCTCTTCCTTGACGTTAGATTTCAACCGTGCGTATAATTGAATTAGCTAAGAAAACAAAACAAGAAGGTGAGAAATATGGCAAACCAGATTGGTAAAAGATATCACTGCACAAAATGCGGCAGCGAATTTATCGTGACTAAAGCAGGCGCGGGCACTCTCACATGCTGCGGTCAACCCATGGAACTCAAGAAATAACTAATTCGCTGTAGGAGGCTATTTTAATGGCTAGTCAACTTGGTAAAAGATATAAATGTGAAGTTTGCGGCACTGAAATTCTGTGCATTAAAGCCGGCGCGGGTCAGGTTACCTGCTGCGGCAAAGAAATCAAGAGCTCGGAAGCGAAACCTATCCCGTCCTCTGACTAATTCAACTACTTACCGTTTTGAATCAATGAGAAGAACTCTGCGCGGCTGGCTGCTTTCTTGCGGAAGGTTCCCCGAATAGCAGAAGTGATAATATTAGTCCCCGGTTTTTTCACACCGCGCATGACCATACACAGGTGCTCTGCTTGAACTACGACGGCTACTCCCTGCGGCTGCAAACCTTCCACAATAGCATCCGCGATTTGTGTTGTCATCCGTTCCTGGATCTGCGGACGGCGGGCTAAAATCTCCACCACCCTGGCAATTTTACTGATGCCCACGACCCTGCCGGTGACGTCGGGGATATAACCGACATGCACCACGCCGAAGAACGGCAGCAGGTGATGTTCGCACATGGAGTAGAAAGGGATATCCTTTAAAATCACCATCTCGCTGTGTCCCAGTTCATAGCCGACTTTCAGTTCTGCCATCGGATCCATGTTCATTCCGGCAAACAGCTCGGTGTACATCTCCGCCACCCGTTTTGGAGTGTCTTTCAATCCTTCTCTATCGGGATCGTCCCCGATCGCGGTTATCATCGATGCCACTGCTTTTTTAATTAATTTTTCGTCGACCATTTCCTCTCCTTCGGCAGATGTGAGACCGGGGTTTTACCAGACAGCGGCTATTTCCAACCCAGGACAGCTTTCACCGCATCTTCGGTCGGCGCTACGCGGGTAAAAGCGGGGGCGTCTCTCAGCGCAATGTCCGCATCTTTGAGGCCGTTGCCGGTGACCACACAAACAATCTTCTTACCGGAGAAATCCATTCCCTTTTTCTTCAGCTTAAGCAATCCTGCTAAAGGCGCGGCGGAAGCCGGTTCGCCGAAAACGCCTTCTTTTTGGGTCATCTGATGATAGGCGTAGAGGATCTCGTCGTCGCTGACCATATCGATCATACCGCCGGATTCATCTCTGGCCGCGGTCGCTTTCTGCCAGCTGGCCGGATTGCCGATCCTGATCGCCGTCGCAATGGTTTGCGGATGTTCCACAATGTGGTTCAGGACGATCGGCGCGGAGCCTTCGGCCTGGAATCCCATCATCTTCGGCAGTGTTTTTGATTTTCCCAGTTTATGATATTCGACAAAACCTTTCCAATATGCGGTGATATTACCGGCATTGCCGACCGGAATGAAAAGATAATCCGGCGCGTCGCCCAGCACATCCACCACTTCAAAAGCGGCGGTTTTTTGTCCTTCGATTCGGAACGGATTGACGGAGTTTACCAAAGTGACGGGGAATGATTCAGTTAATTTTCTGACGATCTGCAGCGCCTGGTCGAAATTACCGTCGATGGTGATTATTTTCGCGCCGTAGACAATGGCCTGCGCCAGTTTTCCCAGCGCGATCTTGCCTTCCGGCACCATAATGATCGCCTGCATACCGCGGTAAGCGGCATAAGCAGCCGCCGAAGCGCTTGTATTGCCCGTAGAGGCACACATGATGGCCTTACTGCCCTCTTCCAGCGCCTTGGCNNGTATCGCCCTCTCCCAGGGAAAATAACGGCGTCTTGGCCGTCACCGGCAAATATTCCTGATATCTTGCTAAAACTCCCGTTTTCATGTTTCACCTGCCAATAAATAATTGATGTTTCCCTAATTGTAATGGTATTTATATTCGCTGCGCAATAGCGGAAGTAAAAACAGACTGAATGGAGGTATTTTACGCCTGTAAACAGAAATAATTGGTTACCAAACCGCGAGTAAATTTAGCTGCCGCCCGGTTTCACCAGCGGTATTTTCGCCGCGCATAACGGGCACTTGTCCGGCGCGTAGCTGACCGCTTCCGCGCGCACGCAGCCGAAAAGCGGCGCGCCAAAATCGAATTTCTCTTCCGTCCGGTCGACCAATACCCCCACCCCGACGACAATCCCCTTCCGTTCTTTTACCAGGGATATTACTTCTTTGATCGAGCCGCCGGTCGTCAGCACATCGTCCACCACCAGCACACGGTCTCCCGGATTGATCGCCGCTCCCCGTTTAAAGGCAAATGTTTTGTTTTCCGCTTTTTCAGCGTAAATTGCCCGCGTCCCCAGCTGACGGCCAACCTCAAATGCGAGGATAATTCCGGCAGTAGTCGGTCCGGCCACCAGATCGATCGACTCTTTACGATAGTGATCCGCAATCATTCCGCAGAGCTGCTGGACGTATTGCGGATATTGCATCACTTTAAATTTCTCCCAGTATACCGGGGAATGTCTGCCTGAGGTTAAAACGAAGTGCCCGTCCAGAACAGCCCCTGATTTTCTGAACATTTCTTCAGCGTTCATGATCAAACCCTCATATTAAATTCCTGATGTCTATTACCGTTTTAATTCGCCGTAACAGCCGGTTGTGTATAATTGGGAGCCGCTCCCCATAAACGCGGCGGCCAGATCGATACCCAGGCCTTGCCGATTATCTTGTCGCGTGAAACAAACCATCCCATGCGCGAATCACTGCTGTTATTGCGGTTATCCCCCATCACAAAATACTCGCCAGCGGGAATGACGAGGGTATTATAATTGGAGTAAAACGGCTCTTTTATATAAGGCTCTTGCAATGTAATGGTACTGCCGTTGGTTTTATGTACGTGGACGACGCCGTTCTTTATCTCGACCGTTTCACCGGGTAACCCGATAATACGCTTGATAAATGGTTTGGAGCTCTGGATCGGCGGTTGAAAAACAATGATGTCCCCGGTCTGGGGTTCTACAAATTTGTAATCGACTTTATTGACGATTATCCATTCATCTTCCCAGTAATTCGGTTCCATACTGGGACCGTAAACGATATAGGTTTGAATCGTTATCCGTAAGCCGATAAATAGAATCACGGCGATGAGGATAACAATTAACGTTTCCCAGAAAGTTTTATTCATTATCAGTGCTTTTAAAGCTGTTTTCATTATACTCTTTTTCCCCTGTCGTAACGAATTACGCAAAGATTGCAAGTACTTCGCTTTATTTTCTAACTATTAAGTGAATAACTAATTATCAATTAGACGGTGTCCCGGCAGCAATCGCCGATTGTGAATAATCCTGAGATCCTCCCCATAAGCGCGGCGGCCAATATGATATCCATGCTTTGCCGATTATCTTGTCACCGGATACCAGCCACCCGCCGCGCGAATCGCTACTGTTATTGCGGTTATCCCCCATCACAAAATATTTACCGGGGGGAATGACGCCGCTATTATAATTTGAGGAAAACGATTCTTTGATATAAGGCTCCTGCAGCGTAATCATCTTGCCGTCGGTTTTATGCACATAGACCGTGCCGTTCTTGATTTCCACCGATTCCCCGGGTAGACCAATAATACGTTTAATATAAGGCTCGGCGGAATTAACCGGCGGATGAAAGATAACGATATTACCCCTTTGCGGCGTGTGGAAGATATACTCCAGCTTACTAACCCATATCTTTTCATTTTGCCAATAATTCGGTTCCATGCTGGGCCCTTCGACATAATAAGGCTGGATCGACACACGAAAGCCGATATATATCGCCGCTGCCACCAGTATAATGATCAGGTTTTCCCAAAATATTCTACTTTTAAGGAGATCCTTTAATTTCAGCCTCATATTACCCTTTTCCGATAGTGCGCTGTGCATCCCGGGTGAAAGTGAACCATGAACACGGAGTGCAAGCATGTGGATCGGATCACCCCGGATACACGCAGCTACCGGCCTTCCGACAATTCCAAACGGAGATTTTCCGGAGCCTGTAAAAATGAAATTGTCAGTTGCGGAGTGAGCTTAGTTACTTCCAGGGAAAACTTGACGTTTTTGGCTTTTAATTCGTCCACTGCTTTCTGTAAATGCGTAGTTTTCATCCCGAAATGCGCCAGGCCGTACTGTTTTTCGTCCGTCGTCTTCGATATCAACATCGTGACTCCGCCGAGGTCCAGACTGAGCATCATTTTACCGTTGCCCAAATCAACAGACGCCTGCATCGTCGCGCCGAGCATTTTCTGATAAAACTCCGCCGTTTTCGCGGGGTCGGGGCTCATTAAATGAATGTGATCGAATTTAAACTCAGCCATTTGTTCTGTCTCCTGTTTATTTTATTAACCGCCATCAATTTCTAGGTCACAAATCCCTTGCAAGTTGATCAAAGAACTTCGCATTCAATATTAAATCGTAACACAAAACACTGTTCATCTTCAGATTATTTCAGGGCAGCATCCAGATTTTTAACTCCGGTCATCCCGGAAACGGTGTTTAAAAACTGCTGCAGCGAAGGTTCTTTGGCTCTTAATTGGATTATTTTTGTGCCGATGGGATTCTCGTAGGCCGGGGAATCCGCATATGTCCCATAGAAAGCAAAATAAGCCTGATTGAGTTTTCGGATGTAATAGCCGTTGGCATTAAAATAATCCCGCATCTGCTGCATATACTGTTCTGCGGTACCGATCTGTCCTGCCGCCAGGTACGCATCAACCTGCTGCCTGACCGCCCGCATCTCTTTGTTAAAATCAAAAACAGGCGCACCGGTTGAGACCAGGCTCACCGGTTGCGCTGTTTGCGTGCCGGTTTTA
>PMBW01000337.1 GCA_003153075.1 Dehalococcoidia bacterium
GCTCAGGCAGCCGGTTGTCAATTGGATTAATGCTTTCGGTTCTTCCCCCATTCCCCTCCATCCCGGAGTAACCGTAGGGTGGGCGCAGCCCACCATCCGGATACTGTCCCAAATCATTTAGGTTGCCTATTCAAACCGATTCCCCCACTTTCTTTTTTATGAGCACTCTCCTTATCAGCAGCCTCCGAAGGGTTAGCCCCTTTTGAGTCTTCAACGAAATACNNCGACCGCAGTCGAAATGTACTCCCTTGATGGCTGGAGGTCGCAATCGGAAGTACTTCCGGAGGCCGCACCCGGAGGTACTTTACGGAGCAGTTCGAAGTAAAGTATAGTAGTCTTTCAAAATAAATGTAGAGAGTTGTCATCCTCGTCACATCCGCTTCTCGTTGATTTTATTTATTTTGCTATTTGAATTTGTTTGCAATTTGCTATTTGTAATTTGGATTTTAGTAACCGTAGCAAGGGTGGGTGCAGCCCACCACCCGGATACTGTCCGAAATCTTTTAGGTTGCCAAATTAAGCCCTTAATCCCCCTTTCGCGAAAGGCCGTTAGGGTTTGGCAGTCTCCCTCCCTCTCAGGCTTACAGTCCCTGAGGAACGAACGGGAGAGGGATTAAAGCTATAGTACTTTACTTTGTAATCAAATACTTCAAAGTAAACGTAGAGAGTGATAATTTCAATATTCATTAGTCCACTCGTGGCTTGCAGTCTCCCTCCATTTTAGGCTTACAGTCCCTGAGGCACGAATGGGAGCGGTTAGGGATTTTAGTCTCGAAATGCGCAGGGATTTATCACCTTTTTTACTATGGTCAAAAAGGACTTCCCAATTTCTTCTAAATCAGAAAATCTCCGGTCTCCTTTTTATTTGATTATTATCTTGAAATAAAGAACCAGGATAAGCGCAAGAAACATTCTATCTGGAAAGTTATCCCGTTACGTCTCTTTTCCGGAAAAGTGTAAAGGCGATGGCAATAAACGCCGCACAATAACCAGTGAGGATAATAAAAGCGTGAAGTATACCGGGTAAATGCCCTGCCTGTCCAATATCGATTTTCAGGCTGGATTCTGCCAGAACGTTGATCGCCTGTATGTTATTGTGAAGCAAATAATCAGGTATTTTTGATATCCAACCGGTATTTATACTCATTAAAACGGCGATCGGTGGTTCTAAGAAGAATACACCAATCCCCAATCCGATTCCCGCCGCGGTCGACCGGCCGATTACCGTAAACAGAAAAGCCAGGAGCGTATAAGGCAATATCACATAAAAAGTACGTATAAAAGTCAGTAACTGGTTGCTGATAAAGGTCAAGTCGAAAAAGCTCATGTCCCATGAGAAGCCCCTGATCGCGGTGAACAGCATGCCTAGAAAAATCGTGGCAATAACGGCAATAACCATTCCCGCCAAAATGGAGATAGCGGCGGTTATCAATTTGGCGGTAAACATCTTAACACGGCTTTCGCTGCACAGTAAATACGGCCTTATAGTGTGCCAGCTGTATTCGCTGCCGATAGAACCGGCAACCAGGATCACCGCTAACAAGGTGCCTAATTGGGCAATAATTGTCAGGGTCAGCGGTATCATCTCTTTCAATAGACTGATGTCTCCGGGGAGAGCGTTTCCGTTCCCCGACTTGATGGCAGCCTGCATTAACAACATCATCAGGAAAACTACGGCCAGTAAAATAATCCCCAAGACCAAGGTCATGGAACGTTTGCGCTGTTTAAATATTTCGGCTTTAATTAGCTTTAACATGATTTTCACTCCCGGTCAATTCAAGAAATACGCTTTCTAAATCAGAACTGCGTACCGATAGCGCAGAGAGAAAAATGTTATTTTGCGACAGAATTTTGGTGATACCAGCAGCATTCTCTTCCGGAGCATCTACAAGCAGGTACCCATTCTCTGCCACAACGGCTTTAATCCAAGTTGCATTTTTCAAAATTGCCAATGCCAGCTGCGGGTTTTCTACTTTAATTTGCAACATCCGGCCTTTGGCTAATAAAGCCTGAATCGATTCACAGGCCAAAACATTCCCTTCTTTGATGATAGCCACTCTGTTGCAAACTATTTCTACTTCGTGCAACAAGTGGCTGCAAAGGATAATTGTGCGGTTTTCACCGGCCAAACTTGGTATCAGGTCACGCATTTCTTTATACCCGGCAGGATCAAGTCCGTTCGTCGGCTCATCCAGAATGATCAGCTCCGGATCCCGGAGTAAAGCGGACGCGATCGCCAGCCGCTGTTTCATGCCAAGAGAGTAGGCCTTGTATTTGTCTTTGGCGCGGTCAAGCAGGTTAACCCGCTCCAGGATTTCCTTGATTTTAGTTGAAGGGATGCCGCCGATGGCTGTCGCAAATAATACCAGATTGTCCCATCCGCTCAAATAAGGATAGAACGCAGGAGTTTCAATAGTAGCGCCAACCCGGCGCATGATCTCCCAATAATGGTCCTTAAGTTCCAGACCGAAGGCGTTAACGCTGCCGGATGTCGGAGCTATCAGGCCGACGATCATGCTGACGGTGGTGCTTTTACCGGAGCCGTTCGGACCGAGAAAGCCAAAAACTTCCCCTCTTCGTACTTCGAGGTTAAGATTATTAACAGCGATTCTCTTGCCGAACGCTTTCGTCAACCCTGTGGTGCGTATAATTACTTCTTTTTGGATTAGATTATTAATAGAAGACTCTCCTTTCATGGTAATTACCATATTGTTTTTACTCTATATTAGAAACCAGTTAAGAAATACTCATTATCAATACTGCTATTAATGATGCAAAAAATCAACAAATAAATACTGTATTATTTTCGATTCCGGTATTTCCTAATGCAGTGTTTTTACACGGTGTATCTGGTAATAATAGAACAGATTGGCCGTCCAGAAGAGAAGCGGGGTGTGGTGATTCGATCCTAATCGCTTCCAGATCGAGGAAAGGGTATAGAACTCGCGCCATGCCCATTTGCGGCCTTCCTGCAGCGTTTCGCGGGATAATGCCTTCGGCGAGAACATCAGGTCGTGGCCGTACTGTGACCAGTCCTTGTTGAGGATGCGGCCTTCCTTGTCCAGCGAGGCAAAAATGGCCGTGCCGGGGTAAGGCGTCAGGATATCGAACTGGGCGCTTTCCAGGCGGGCTTTTTGTGCAAAACGTACCGTGCGCCGGAAACTATCTTCATCATCGCCGTCCAGCCCGAAGATAAAGAAGCCGTGTACGCCGATCCCGCTGTCGTGCAGTTTTTCTATGATCGTTTCGTATTCCTCGACGGAGTTCGTTTTTTTGTCAATGGCTTTGAGGCTGGCAGGTGATAATGATTCCAGACCGATAAACAAGTCGACACAGCCGCTGGCAGCAGCCAGTTCCAGCAGCTCCTGGTCTTTAACAATAGTGACGGAACACTGCCCCACCCACTTGATTTTGAGGGGTATCAGGGCGCGGAACAGCTCTTTGGAATACTGCGGGTTGCCGACGATGTTATCATCGAGGAAGATGAAAATCTTCTTGCGGTCCAGCGTTTTAGCCTCGGCGATGACTTCTTCCACCGGACGGCAGCGGTACGTGCGCCCGAAGAAGGAGGTGACGGTGCAGAAGGAACAGGAATAGGGACAGCCGCGCGTAGTGTAGATGTTATTGCCGAAATAATATGACCTTTTCCTGAACAGATCGCGCCGGGGCTGGGGTAAACCGGTTAAAGATGGGCGCTCTTTCAATTTGTAGGTTTTTTGCAACTTTTTTGCTTTAAAATCTTCGATGACCGTCGGCCAGATGCCTTCTGCTTCGCCGATGACCACCGCATCGGCGTGCTGACCGGCTTCCTCCGGCATGATACTGGGATGGATGCCCCCCAGGACTACTTTTTTACCCATTGCGCGGAAGGCATCCGCGATCTCATAGGCGCGGTGAGCGGTGCTGGTGAGAGCGGTAATGCCGACCAAGTCAACGTCCTTCAGATAATCGATTCGGGTGACGTTCTCATCGGTGATGTATACATCCACATCCGGCGGGGTTAATGCGGCGATCATCGCCATCCCCAGCGGCGGTAAGATCGCTTTCCCGGACTTTCGCTTTCTTTGATGCGTGGCGGGTACAATAAGTTGAAGCTTCAACAAAACACCTTCTTCATTATATTAAATCACCAAATCCGAACTTTTAAGCTTTAGTTCTATATTAGAGTATACTGCAGAATTCATTGCAGCAGTTTATACTTTTTTGATGAATAGCTTGACCGTAAAGTCGCGCAAATTTATTTTATTACCACCTCATTAACCGGATTTAAAATCCAGATAAACAGAAGCTAAAATTTATTCGCGATCATTTTTCAATTAATTATCTATGATTGAGCCGGGAAGAGCTGCTAATGTTGGCCTTACCGATAGTGGGATTACCGTAGTAGTCCAGAGTGGAAGAGCCGCTGATATCGAAATTCAGTGTTCCATTCGTGTAAATATTAGCACGGCTGGACGATTCTACTATCACATAAGCGCTTTTCAGGATCAAGCCGGGAGAGATCATGCTGCTGGAACCGGTAGTTTCTATATTGGTATTCCCCGCCGAACCGGTGAGTTCGCAACGGCTGGAGCTGTTTATTGTAAACGTGCAATCCTGAGCGTCCAGGGTCCCTCTGATGGTGCTGCTGGCGGATGCGCTTACGGTGGTGACAGCTGTTTTCATGGACATATTTAGAGTACTTGAGCTGGACACTTTAATCTGAGTATCCGCGGCTGTCAATTTTCCGGACACATATGAGGAGCCTGAAATGTCAATACCGGTTTTAAGGGTAGTCAGATCCATATCCAGTCTGCTTGAACTGGAGACGTCTATCTGCGCATCGGCCGCAGTTAAATTCCCGGAAATATTAGAAGACCCGGAAATATCCATGGTGGTTTTACCAGCGGTGATATCCATGTTCAACGAGCTTGATGAGTGCACACCAATGACCAGATCACTATTCGAAACAAATCCGGTCGCGCTGCCGTCGCAGGAGCCCGAGATGTCTAATTTATTCATTTGCGGGAGGGTGATGGTGATCCTGGGTTTATCTTGCAAAAAGGGAATGAATCTCATGCCCACATTTATTGTATCTCCAGACTGGCGGGCATCGATCCTTTCAAACACTTTTTGCGGAGCGGAGATGACAACGCTGTAATTATCACCCTGTTTAATATCGTATTGAAAAGCGCTGGATAATTCGATGTCGGTAAAGTTTTTAAAATCATAGTTTTTATCCACAACCGGGCCGGAGTTAGTAGTATGAAATGCCGCGGAGCAGCCGGTCAACAAGGCGGCTAACGTAATTACTGAACCTAAAACAAATATATTTTTCATTTTTATCCCTTTTCTTTTTACTCTCTGACCAGCATTGCTTTGGCCAGGTTACCGTGGAAATTACCGATCACTTTTGCCAGGTGCAGGGTGAGGAAGAAGAGCAAGCCGCCGGCAATCACGACTATTGGCATCAACCAGCCGTTAAGATAATAGAGTGTTGCGCCATCGGTAAACATCGGGACGTTAAAACCCAATTCCAGGATGGGGGCTGCAATAAAAAACAGTGATATCGAGATTAAAGTGATAAATAACGTGAAATAGAAAATTCCCAGAGGCAACTGCACCAACATGTAGACCATGGAAAACCAGGTATATTTATCGGTGATCAACGATTTTAATTTTGCCCAGAGGCCTTTGTCATTTTTAGAGAACAGGGGACGGTGCGGCATACGGATACCGATCAAGGCTTCGACCATGCGTCCTTCAAGCAGAGCCAATCCCCGGGTAGACAGGATAAAAACACCGGCAATGGGGATACCGATGATCAAGATCAACAGACCCAGGGAGAGCGAAATGCCGGTAACGGTCCAGGTAAAGTAGATGATACCGGTGGCCAGCGTGAAGAGCAGGTATAATAACGCGCCCCAGGCTTTGGGTTCAGTGACCACGCCAAAAAACCGGCTGATAAATGACCGGTTATTTTTCTGCGCCCTGACCAGAGAAGGAGATGTATGCGCTTCGATCTTGCGGTAAGCGTCCGCAATCTCCGCGGGTGTGCCGTATTCTTCTACCACCGAGGGAAAAATATTCTCGGGCGCGAGGTCCGGTTTGCTTAGCTTCAAATTCTCCAGCGCATTACGCAGATATTCTTCGGCGTCGGAGAGGGCGTCCTGAATAGTGGCACGATCGCAGTTTTTTAATTCTTCCCTCAGCTGGCGGAGATATGCTTCGATACTATTTATTGCCATTTTCAGCTCCTATCATAATGCTATCGATAAAGGTGGTAGCGCGCTGCCACGTTTTGCGCAGTTCTACAAGAGTCTGACTGCCCAGTTCGGTAATCTTGTAATAACGGCGGGGGGGGCCTGTGACGGAAGGGTCGACTTTACTCTCCAGGAGCCCGGCTTTTTCCAGCGAACGCAAGACCGGGTAGAGAGTGCCGAGTTTGATGATGGGGATGTCTTCATTATCTTTCTCGATGATCTTGGCGATCTGATAGCCGTAAATNNGTATAATTTACAATACTATATAAATATTAATATGTCAATAGGGTAATTTAGAGCGAAATGGGGTGTTGACACAATATTGGAATAATACTATATTGTATAAGTACAATATAAAAACGAGAAATTAATACGCGGAGGGGCTATGGCGGAACTGACAAATGCGGAAGCGGCGCTACTCGGGTTACTCTCCGAACAGGCACGGTACCCATATCAGATTGAGCAGGAAGTGAAATACCGGGACATGCGGTTCTGGACGGAACTATCGATGTCGGCGATTTACAAGGTATTAAGGAAACTGGAAAAAGAAGGTTTGGTAAGCAGCAACAACGAAATTAGCGCGGAAAACCGCTTGCGTAAACTGTATGAGATCAGCGAAACGGGCAAAATTGCGTTGAAGGAAAAAATTAAGAAATTATTAAGCGAGCCGGAACATATCCGGTGGCAATTCGATATCGGGATTTATAATGCGGATTTATTACCGAAGGCACAGGTTAGGGAGTCACTGGGAAAATACCGGACAGTGCTGGAGGAGAACATCAAAGGATACAATGATCTGCTGAAATTTCTGCAGGATTCGGGATATCCGGCGCACCGGTTAACAATCGCCAAGCGGCCGGTTTATCTGCTGCGGGCGGAAATGGCATGGGTGGAGGATTATCTGGGTGGGGAGAGGTGAATATTGAGTTTTAGGAGAGGTAGCAATAAAAACTTCATCCCCGGTGCCACTTCTCCGTAAAGGGAGGGAAACGGTAATAATTCGTTTACTAGATGCTACGCTTTTTGTTCGGGATTGTTATTAGAGTCAGGGCTCAGCGTGACATATAACGAAGCACTAAACCCAAATATCGAAATCCGAAATAAATT
>PMBW01000052.1 GCA_003153075.1 Dehalococcoidia bacterium
CGCTGCGCATGATAAATCTGACATTGTCCACGTAGCTTAAATCCGTCGCCGTCGCGCACCTGGTCGATATTGCCGGGTTGATGAGAATTCCGCAGGGCAGCATTCCGGTGTTACTCGTCCCCGCCGAAACTGAAGCGATAAACCCATTCAGCGTCGCCCCGGAGTTACTGCTCAGTCTGCTGTCAATATTACCCGTCCCGATCCGGTTCACCCACCAGTACAGAGAAAATAATCCCGTAAAATTCAGCGTCAGGCAGGGTATCGAATAGGATGTTCCGCCGTATCCCACACCTGCCCACAATTCCATCAGGCTGATGCTGGGGTTGTGACCGCCGGGGGTCCAGCAGAAGAAATACAGCGTGTGCCCGTTGCCGTCTTTCAGCAGATTAAAAATGGTTTCTTTCGTCCCGGCCAGCATACCCTGCGTGCTCAATTGATTACCAGTAGTAGTAAAAGACAGGTCGAAGAGCAGGTGGTCGCTGTCCTGTGCCTCGACGTACACCCGGCAGCGCAGGTCGTGCGTACCGTCATCGCCGTCGATGGTCACGGAAATCCGGGTGGCGATCCGGTTGATCACCAGGCGGGGGTCGGCCGGAACGATTATCGTCACCGGTGCGCTGTAATCGGCATTATTTGTCCCGTTTGCTTCCGCCGTGCGTATGATCGTTTTTGTGCCGGGTTCCAGATCGCCGGTGTCTTTGATCCCGGGCGCATAGCTGATACTTTCGTAGGTCTCCCTGTTATCGCCGTGATATTTATCGGTCATCGTTATATTTCCTCCTTTCTGCTTGCAGCGGGTTCTAAGCCCCCTGGCCCTGCCAGTCCGCCTGGTATGTCGCCGGATCCGTGCTGCTTTTCACTTGTAACATGAACCGCTGCCACTGACGTTCATAGTGAACAACGGCAGTTTCGCCCGGGGCCAGCAGTGTTTCCGCCGCTAGTTCTTTGGCAATTCCGTCGCTGCGCACATAGCCGGTCAGGCGGTAATACAGTGACGCGGAAACATGCGTGTTTTTCAAAAGGATGGATTTCTGCGCCAGTTCCCGCACTTCCCAATCCAGTGCGGTTGCGTACACCGGGGTGGTTGTGCCGTTAGTACTTCCGTTATCAATCTTCCACATCAATGCTACCTCCTAATAGAACATCTGTACTATTAAAGGTAGAACGCTGATTTTTACGCAGTCAATGGCGATATGTCGCATTCTCGCAATGTTAAATGTTGTATAATGGCAAGTAAATGAAAGAGACGGATTTCAAAGTCTTTAAAGCCAAACTGCTCGAAAATAAAGCTGTACCCCGTGAATATGAGGCGCTTAATCCAAAATATGAGATTATTGAACCAATAATAGCCCGCGGGAATGAAATGCCGGTAAGCCAGCGTAAACTGGTTAACATTATTTTTAAAATCAATCAGAATACAAATGACACAGAGCAACTAGGCTAGGTATGATTTCCGATGCTAATACTAAGAGTAAAGTGATCAGCCTGCGTTCTACCAATCCTTATATGAAGATGTCCGATATCGGCAGAGCAGTTGGGGTGTCAAAACAACGGGTTTATCAAATATTGCGTAAACAGGGGCTTCCAACTAAACGTAGTGTTGAACTTAAATATAAATGTCTGGTATGTGGGCATAGTAGCTCAAATAAATTTTGCAGCAAAATATGCAAAGCAAAATGGCAGAAAATCCCTATTGTTTGCACAAATTGCGGTAAGTTATTTTTCAGGGACAAAGAACGATTATTGCAACACCATAGGGAAGCTCTTTTTTGCTGCAGGAAATGCTTTGGCATTTGGGCGGGAGAACACCACGGGTTTAAAAGAAAGTGGGACTACGCTGTGGTTTGGGCAGCGCATCTGGAAACGGGGTATGGGGCTTGTCGTTTATCAAAAAAACTGAATATCCCCGAAAGCTCTATCAGTGAGATCCTTCGCTTCTATAAGAAGCATTCGTAAACCTTTCGTTGGCAGTGCTTAAATAGGCATAGGCCTGAATCATCCAGCAAAAGTTTAGTAATACAGCTCACAAGAATGGTAACATGGAATTTCTTACAGGGGCAATGTGGAAATGTCGAAACTTGAAGAATTGCTTCACTCAAGACTGTAAGGTATAATCTGGCCATAAATGAAAATTAAAACGACAATTATGGAAGTAGTTCAGCACGGCTTCTGCACCGGCTGCGGCACCTGCGCTGCTCTCTGCCCGCGTGATGCGATATCGCTGCCGGTCAATATAAAGAAAGGGCTATATCTGCCGCTGTTAGATACTAAAAAGTGCAATAAATGCGGCATTTGCCTTTCTGTCTGTCCCGGCGATGTCGCCGATTTCAAAGCACTGAACCAGAGCATTTTCGGCAAACAGCCGGATGATGCAGTTCTAGGCAATTTCCTCAAGACATATTCGGGACATGCCTCAAACCATGACATACGCTTTAATTCTGCCTCCGGCGGACTTATCACGGCGCTGCTCATCTTCGCGCTGGAAAGCGGAATCATCGACGGCGCACTGGTGACGGGGATGCGCGAGGATAAACCGCTGGAGCCCCGTCCCTTCATCGCCCGGACCCGTGCGGAAATTATCGCCGCTGCCGGTTCAAAATATTGTCCCGTCCCTGTGAATATCGTAGTAAAAGAAATCCTCAATTCCGATGGACATTTTACTGTGGTCGGTTTGCCCTGCCATATTGAAGGCATCAGAAAAGCTGAGTCGGTTAACAAGAAATTAAAAGATAAAATCGTATTGCATTTGGGAATTCTGTGTTCCCATACTGATAATTTTAAGATGACCGCTTATGTTCTTCGTCAGCATGGAATTAAAACGGAGGAAGTTTTTAAGTTGTCGTATCGCGGGCAGGGCTGGCCCGGTGTACGGAGGAAGTTTTTAAGTTGTCGTATCGCGGGCAGGGCTGGCCCGGTGTANNATCGCGGGCAGGGCTGGCCCGGTGTAATGGCTGTTCAACTTAAGGATGGAACAATAAAACATATTGAGTATCATGATTACATTGGATTTCATGGAATGCGCTTCTTTATGCCTCAAAGGTGCCTGGTCTGCGCCGATGCCACAGCGAAACTGGCTGATATTACTTTGATGGATGCTTGGCTGCCGGAAATTATGTCTCAAGATAAGATCGGTACTTCTCTGATCGTGGCCAGGACAGCCGCAGGCGTTNNCACCGCAGTACAACGCAGTTTTCCCGCCGTCGGGATTAATTAATTACGCCAGGACGGGGCTGACACTCTTTAACATGTGGACCGGATCCAGCCACGTGCTCCGAAAACTGATAAAGCCGGTTTTATTGGTTGAGTCGCGCTGGAAAGGGAAAAAGTACCCGGCTTAAGTTAAGTCCGTTCGTGTTTGAC
>PMBW01000182.1 GCA_003153075.1 Dehalococcoidia bacterium
TTAATGTACCCTCTTATTCTTGATTTTGCTTCATTCAGGATCATTAGTTTTAATCCTTCTATTTTGATAAGATTGTCCTTATTCTACAACTAACTTTGTGATTTCTTCAATATACGCTATTTCAATAAGATGTTATTTTGAAATGGCCTTAGCTTTTCACTATAATATCGATATGAAAGTAATTTACAAGATTACATATCCAAACGGAAAAATATATATCGGTAAAGATTTAACAGACAGCATCACTTATTTTGGCAGTCCAAATAAAGGAATTATAGAAAAGGATTTTATTAGACAACAAAAACGTAATTTGATTATTAGGAAAGAGATTATTTGGGAATCTGATACTGCGACGGATACCGAAGTCAACAAAAAAGAGATTGAATTAATCAAACTCAATCAGTCCAATAATCCAAAGATAGGTTATAATCAATCCCCAAAGTTTAGGATTTAAAGTTGGATTGTCAGTTTTACGATTTCCTCAATCGTCCGGATATGTTCGCTGATTCCGGCTGCCATTGCTGGAGTTCAAACGTTGGTTTCATGGTTGTCAATTCTCATTGCCAGGAAACAAATTGAATGGTTCCAGGTACAAACTCTAGAAGAAGGAGGGCGAATGCCCTCCTTCTCATTTATCTCCTTCTCCCTCGATGGGAGAAGGTTGGATGAGGGTCGTTGTGTATTGTTGATATTGCCATTAACCAAATACCCGGATTCCGTTTCCGCCTAAAAACGTAACCGAAAATCACTTCCGTTTGACATTCTAATTTAGGAACTTTACTATAGCTCTATAGCCGTGGAGGATAAAAATATGAAAACCAAGATTAGTCTCGTCAGGACGCGCAACCGCATTGCAGGCGTTAAGCAGGCAATTAGTTTGCTTAAAACTAACCCGTTTCAGGGCAAGACGGTCGTGCTCAAGCCTAACTTGAATTCCGCTGACACCACCCCCGGCTCCACCCACATCGACACTTTGCGCAGTCTTGTTTTGACTTTAAAAGAGATGGGCGCAACTAAAATTACCGTTGCCGAACGTAGCGGACCCGGCGATCCCACCCGCGTTGTCATGCAAAAGAAAGGTGTGTTTGCGCTTGCCACAGAACTCGGTTTTAACATCTTGGCCATGGACGAAATGGCCGCAGACGGCTGGGTACACATCCGTCCTCCAGACAGCCAGTGGCGCGATGGTTTTCTCTTTCCAAAAATCTACCGTGAGGCGGAATCTATCGTCCAGACCTGTTGTCTTAAGACGCATGCCTATGGCGGTCACTTCACCCTCTCCCTGAAGAACGCAGTCGGCATGGTGCCCAGGGCCGGGCATTCGTACATGCAGGAACTGCACAGTTCCCCGTTTCAGCGGAAGATGATCGCCGAGATCAATACAGCCTATTCTCCCGATCTGGTCGTACTGGACGGCGTCGATGCTTTTGTCGACGGCGGTCCGGCCAGGGGCAAGCTGGCGGAAACGAACGTTATTCTTGCCGGTAATGACCGCGTGGCGATCGATGCAGCAGGCGTGGCGGTATTGCGCTTGTTCGGGACGACCCCTGCTGTAAGTCAGGGGCCGGTCTTTCAACAGCAGCAGATTGCGCGGGCCGCCGCCCTAAACCTGGGTGTGCAATCACCCGATCAAATTGAATTTGTTACCGCAGACCCCGAGAGCGCGGAATTTGCGCAAAAACTGACCGAAATCTTGCTTAAAACCTGATAGTGACTTATATCCGCGCGGTTTTCAGATCCCCCGTCCTCCGTCGACATTAATCGCTGTCCCCGTCACAAATGCGGACTCATCGGAAGCTAAATATAGCGCGGCGAAAGCAACGTCCTCCGGTGTGCCGGCGCGCTTCAGCGGCAGTTCCTCGATGTCTTTTTGGAATTGTTTTATGCCCGGTCCTGACTTAATGATCCCTGTTGAAATCGGTCCGGGATTAATGCAATTTACCCGGATTGCGGGAGCTAACTCCAGCGCCAGTGATTTGGTCAGCAGGTTCACCGCGCTTTTCGCGCTGCCGTAGGGTGAATCGTGCATTCGCGGCCTGATCGCGGACATGGATCCGGTATTGATGATCGCTCCGCCGCCTGTTTTTCGCATTTCCGGCACTGTATATTTTACGCAGAGAAAAATGCTTTTAACGTTGGTGGCATATATCTGATCCCACCGGGCTTCTTCGATATTTTCAACCGGCGTGCGCTGGAAACCGATGCCGGCGTTATTGAAAAGTATGTCAATTTTGCCAAAGTTTTCCACTGTTACTTTAACAAGGTTCTGTACATCCGCGGATTTTGACACATCGGCGTGAACAAAAATAGATTCGCCCCCCTCTTTTGTGATATTGGCTGCCGTCTCCTTGCCGCCGGTGTCGTTAACATTAGCCACTACCACCACTCTGGCGCCCTCTTTAGCGAACAGGTAGGCAGTCGCCCTTCCGATCCCTGAACTTGATCCGGTGATGATCGCCACTTTATTCGTTAATCTCATTCAAGTTACCTCTTAACACAGGCGTCGTTGTTTATTTGACTGCATTCTACCATATTTTTATTTTCACAGCTTACAACTGTTGACTCATTACTCAAAACTGAATACTTTCTCCTTTCGTACAATTGACCTCATCTGTTTTTTACACTATATTTATTTATTATGCTTATCGAACTCGTTACGGTACAGGATGCCGAAGAAATCCTGCGATTGCAGAAATTGGCTTTCTACATTGAAGCAGCCTTCTATAATGACTTCACCATTCCACCGCTTGTTCAGACAATCGAAAGCATGAAACAGGATATTGAAAATAAAATTGTTCTGAAATTAACTATTGACGGTGTCATCATCGGCTCCGTCCGGGGATATGTCAAGGATAAAACCGGTTATATCGGACGTCTGTTCGTGCAACCGGAATATCAGAACAAAGGTATCGGCTCCCTGTTGATGCAAGCCGTCGAGGAAAAACTGAAATCTGCGCAGGCCGGACGGTATGAGCTGTTTACCGGCGACAGGAGTGAGCGTACTATCCGCCTGTACCAAAAATTAGGCTATAGTATCTTCCGCAAGCAGCCCGAACACGAGCACTCTATTGTTTATATGGAAAAACCCGTCGGATAATTAGTTGATTGATAGGGCGCGGTTCTTGGTATTTCGAATTTATATGTGATTTGGTTTTTGGAATTTGTAATTTCGCCCCGCTACATATGTTCCATGGTCTTCGGTAATTCTGTAGACTTGGTTCCGCCCTTGCCTCTCATTAAAGACGGAATGATCGCAAACAGCACTATTATTCCCAGGATCAGACAGGCGTGATTAACTGCGTGCAGGAATGTTGGCAGCTCATTGCCATTATTCAGCTGGGTACTGCCGACAATCTGTGAAAGTTGTTTGTATGGCATTACCAGCGACATCAGCAGCAATGAAAAAGGCACGCTCAGCAGGCCGCCGGTCATCGTTATCGTCATTCTTATACCGTTCGCTACTCCCCGTTTCTCCGCCGGTACGGATCCCATGATTGAGGTCATGTTCGGCGGCCCGAATAATGCCATCCCCGCACCGAATAGCACCAGGCTGATCAGGACGGCACCATACGAAGATTTATCGGTTAATGTGGAAAACCAGATCAACGCCGCGGCATTCAAGGCTAAACCGATCGATGTTAATATCCGGCTGCCGTATCTGTCTGCCATTCTGCCGCTGATCGGACTCAGGATGAAGATGACCACTTCCAGCGGGATCAGTAACAGACCGGCTTTCAGCGCGCTGTAACCCAGTATCAATTGCAAATATAACGATCGCAGAAACGGGCCGCAGCCGAAAGCCAGAAAACCCAGGAAGGCGGTTAAGGTGCCTGCCCCAAATGCTCTGATCTTGAAAAGCGTCAGGTCGAGTGTCGGGAATTTTTGTTTTAACTCCACCAGCATCACCACGCCGAACATCGCCACTCCGCAGCCCAGGATAATGAGGTTACGTATCGAAAGCGGATCGCCGATTGCCAATGCCATCAGTACCGTTGTTAATGCGACGCAGTATAAAATTGAACCGGCAAAATCGAATTTTTGACCGGCAGGTTTGAGGCGGACCTCTTTCAACCGCAGATAACCCCAGATTGTCCCGAAAATTCCGATGGGCACATTGATCAGGAATATCGATTGCCAGCCCAGAGTGGTTATCATTATGCCGCCCAGTGTGTAACCCGAAATCGCCCCCAGGTTCATCGCCATGATATTGGTGCCCAGCCCCATGCCGAGTTGTTCCTTCGGAAAAGCATCGGTAATTATTGCGATACTGTTGACTGAGAGCAAGGCCGCGCCTGAGCCCTGAATTAACCGGGAAATAACCAGTTGCTCGCCGGTTTTGGATAAAGCGCAAAAAAGCGAACCCGCCGTGAATATTGCGAAGCCCAGGTTATAAAGCCGGACACGTCCGAGTAGATCCGCCATCCGTCCCAATACCACTGCCAGTATCGTCATCATCAGCGAGTATCCTGTGATGATCCAGATGCCGTGTACAATACTGGCGTGTAATTGTTGTAGAATCGTGGGCAGGCCTATTATCACGATGCTTGAATCGAGGGCCGCCATGAAACTGCCGACCGTGGTGACGGACAAAACCATCCATTTATAATCTAATTTTAATTTCATGCAATCTCACATTTACAACCGCATTTCCAGTGTTTACCGCATATGCCGCCAGGCACAAAACAAAGCAGTCCTTTCACGGACTGCGTATATATTGAAAAGCTGCCTTTATATTTTAATCCGGGTAACATTCGGTTTTTTAAGGAATAAAATCAAAAAACCCATTTTCAGTATAGTGCTTTCGCTTTCCCATTTACAAATATCGGCGTTCCTAGGTGACTTTCCGGTCTCCCACTCGAACTTTCAGATCACATCTGGCAACTCNNAACTCCTTACTCAAAACAGTCAGCTCATGACTATTTTTCTTCCCCCCTCTTGACAAAGCATCTCCTTTGCCTCAATATATTGTATACTTCTACAAAAGCATGGTACCGCTCAGGTTATGACCAAAAAGGATGGAAGCTTAGTTTCTTAAAATATGCCTGAATAGAGGGGAATTGGCAGCAGGTGCAGTGAAGGGGAGGTCGGGAATTACCAGGGCTCTTTTATTAAAAGGAGGAGTAAGAAATGAACAAAGCCTCGCCGTATGTCTTAACTATCAGCCGTCAGATGGGTAGCGGCGGCGCCTACCTCGGCCAGCGGTTGGCCATTCGTCTCAATGCGTCGTATCTGGACCATGATATTGTTCGCCAGGCCGCGCAGGAATTGAAAATTTCGGAAGAGTACCTGCATAGCCGCGATGAAAAAGTTACATCCCGCTGGCAATCGGTGCTGCAGTCCATTGCTTATTCCAACTCCTGGTCGTATGCTCCGCCTCCCTTGGATATCCTCAACGATGCGGATCTCTATAAATGCGAATCGGATATTATCAACCGTGTCGCCAGTCAACGTGCCGCAATTATTGTCGGGCGCGGCGGTTACTGGGTGCTCCGTCACCACCACCGGGTTCTAAGCGTATTCTTGCATGCGCCGATCGCCTTCCGTCAGAAACGTGTCGAAGAATTGTACCATGTTACACAGCAGCAGGCGCTGAAACTCATTAATTCGATCGATCAGGAAAGGGCGCGCTACCTCCGTGCGCTTACCGGAGCGGATGGCAGTGATGCCAGCCTTTATCATCTTTGCCTCGATACCAGCGCCATCGGCCTGGACAAATGCGAATTGATTATTCTGGAAGCGCTGCAGGCCAGATTCAGCGATATTGAACTGGCTCCCCATGAAGTAGCCAGCGACTAAATTCATTCAGTCGGAATCTATTATTTAGCATCCGGCGCTTCGGCTGTCGGCGCGGTTGCTGTTCGTCTTATTATTCTCTATCATGAACTTACGAATTATCCGGTTTCTAATTGCTTATTACTCATAACTCACAACTCATTACTCACTACTCACCACTTATTACGGAAACTCACTTAACCTTGACATTCACTTCTGTTTTTACTATAATCCAGCTACTAATTACATGTGGTTTATTTGACATAATCTTTATTTTATATAATTGTTGTTCACCTCGAACGTTGTTTTATTAGTTACATTTGTTTGCAAAAGCAATAATCGCTTTGTCGAAGATACGAATTAAAAATGGAAAGGGAGGACTGTCACAAAAATGGGAAAATTAACAGGGAAAGTAGCTATCATCACGGGTGGTGGCGGTGGTATCGGGCGGGGCGTTGTATTAGCAATGTCAGCCGAAGGGGCTAGTGTAGTCGTAGCCGATGCCGGTGTCAAACCCGATGGCACAAAAGCTGCCGATATTGTTGTCGCCGAGGTAAAGAAACTAGGCGGTCATGCCGTCTCCAGTTACGATAGTGTCACCACCATCGTCAGCGCGGAAAAGATTATCGATACAGCGGTCAAGAATTTCGGCAGAGTGGACATTGTCGTAAACTGCGCCGGTAATTTCCTTCCCGCGGCAACCGTCGAAACAACACAGGAACAATGGGATTCTATCATGGCGGTTCATCTGGGTGGGCACTTTGCCGTCAGCAGAGCCGCTGCCAGACAGATGATCAAGCAAAAGAGCGGCGGCAGCATTACCAATTTCGCGTCTCTCGTTGCGTTCCCGGCTTTTGATCCCAGAGGCACCAGTTACAGCACTGCCAAGGCTGGCGTGATGGGTTTCACCTCGGCTCTCGCTTTTGAGTTGAAGGAACAGGGCATCCGGGTTAATTGTATTTTCCCGCAAGCCACTACCCAGCTTTTCGCCGGCACAAATCCCCGCGGCAGACCCGGCATTCCGGCCACCACCAGTCTGGACCCCGGCGATATCGCCCCGGTCATCGTCTTTTTTGCCACGGATGAAGGTAAAAATGTCACCGGTCAGTTCGTTTATGCGGCCGGCGGCGATTTCAGCATCCTTGATCGCCCGTTAAAACCCAAGGTCTTCGTCCGTAAGATGGGCAAATGGACTGTTGATGAACTTGTGAAAGTTTTTGCCGGATTAAACCTGGAATAACTCCTTTTATTTTTAGAAGCTAAAAGTAAAGCAGGGTGGTCGTGGTCGCGATACTATCAAGACAAACCCCACCCTGCTTTTTTGTTATTAAGGTATTTGGAACCCTGCCTCCATTCTGGCGAAGGCAGACGCTATTTGGCTCAGCAAACACGTCAATACGTATCAAACCGCTCCGCACGTGCTAAAGCCGTACGCCGAAGGTACAGCGGGGGGCCAAGGGTGAATTATTTAAAATTTTGATTTCGTATTTTGAATTTGTTTCGGATTTAGAATTTTACCACTTACAACTGGTAACTCATAACTCATCACTCACAACTCNNACTCATTACTCATTACTGGCAACTCTCCATCCCGTCCTTGTCCCAACCCGCCTCAGGGTGTAGAATAATCTATATTTACGAAAGAGTATTCAGGCGCAAGCCGAGGAGAAAAATGGCTGTAAAGTACACCCGGGTTAATGAACAGAAATTGCTCGATTTTTCCACCAAAGTTTTAGAAAAAAATGGTATGCCGCATGATGATGCGTTCATCGCTTCCCGCCTGATGGTCAATACCGACCTGCGCGGTATCGCCTCCCACGGCGTCGCCCACCTTAAATGGCTGTATGTCCAGCGTTTAAAAACCGGCTTCGTCAATGCCAAACCGGACATCAAGATGTTTAGCGGCGCCCCTGCCACCGCTGTTATTGACGGCGACCGCGGCCTTGGCTTTGTTGTCGGGCATAAAGCAATGCAGGAAGCCATCTCCCGCGCCAAAGTAACCGGCATCGGCGCCGTTACCGTGCGTAACACCACGCATTACGGCGCTTGCTCAGCTTACTCATTACTGGCACTCAAAGAGGACATGATCGGCTTCTCCTGCACTACCGGCGGCCTCAACGCCGCTGTTCCCGGGGCTTCAGGCCGCCAGGCCGGCATGAACGCCATGAGTTTTGCCGCGCCCTGCAATAAAGAATTTCCCTATTGTCTGGATATGTCTTCCACGATGGCTGCCTGGGGTAAGGTTGAGATCGCGCTCAGAACCGGCGATATGCTCCCACTCGGCTGGACGATCGACCAGGACGGTAATCCCATCATCGACCCCAAAGAAGATGAAACCAAAAAAGGCGCCATGGTTATGCTCGGCGGCACTAAAGAGCTCGGCGTTTATAAAGGTTTCGGCCTCAATCTTATGATCGATGTCCTCAGCAGCGTATTGGCTGCTTCCGTCTGTCTCCCCGAACTGTTCCAGTCCCCCGAAACTGCCAGCACGTGCACCCACTTCTGCTGCGCTATGAAGATCTCCGGCTTTATCCCGCCTGAGGATTTCAAGAAAGGCATGGACCGCATGATCGATGTCTATCACAATCTGCCGAAGGCCAAAGGCGTCAAGCGGATCACCATTCCCGGCGAACTCGAATGGGAACTTGTCCAGGACCGCCGCAAAAACGGCATTCCCCTCGACGAAGTGGTTATCCAGTCTTTGCAAGAGCTGGCCGCCGAATTCAAAGTCGACTACGATATTAATCAATAGTTTTAATACGGCGCGAAAAAAGGGTAGGTTCAGTCGCACACTAACCTACCCTTTTTACATATTGTCATTGTCGTTAGATCCGCCTCCGGAGGACGAAGCATGGCAATCAGACATCGCAATGTCATCCCGAGTCCGCCTCTGGAGGAAAGGATCTAGTGTTGGGTATACCCTTTTGGCATTCCCGAAGTCTCTGCCTCAGACTAGTGGCACAGGCCTCCGTGCCTGTGTTTGTTATTATTCTTATACCCTCCTCCGTCATCTATTCCGGCGCAGGTTGAGACCGCAGTTTGAGTTTAAGGCGAAATACGTTGTAGACTTCCTTTTCCCTTTCTGTTCACGGAGATGGAATTAAAGGCCGTAGGCCGCAGCCGAAAGTACTTTGCTGAGTAAATTCGAAGAAAATGTAGTGAGGTTCTAACCGGGGGAATCGTGAGTCCGCCTGAGGATGGTCGCAGCCTCAGGTCAGGAATGATTTATCTGTTTTTCACACTGTCTATTTGTGAACGCTTACTTTATCAGCAGTCTCTTTCACGAATGTGTGAGTGGGTTTTCGGATTTCGTATTTTGAATTTATTTAGGGTTTCGATATTCGTATTTAGCATTTAATAGCTTACAACTCATTACTGATAACTCAATACTGGAAACTCAAAACTAACCCGCTTTTATCTTCAAAAAATGCTTGTACATCTCATCCCACTGTGCCGAATGCTGCGGTTGATACACAGTCAATGGGAAGGACCTCGCCACGATCTCCCGCAATTCGGCGTGTGATTTCACTTTCCCCAGCGCCATTGCCTGCACCAGTACGTTGCCGATCGCCGTCGCCTCTACCGGCCCCGCGTAAACCGGCAGCCCCGTGGCATCCGCCGTGAATTGGCACAGCACCTGGTTCTGGGAACCGCCTCCGATGACATTGATCTGCGTGATCTTTCTGCCGCTGACTTCCTCTAATTGCCCGATCGTATAGCGGTAGGTCAACGCCAGGTTCTCCAGGATTGTCCGGACGTATTCCCCGATGCTCTGCGGCATCGTTTGCCCGGTCGTCCGGCAGTAATCGGCGATCGCCGCTGCCATCGAAACCGGTTTGATGAACTCCGGCGCATTCGGGTCGACGACTGAATTGATCGAAGGCGTGCTCATCCCGATCGAGCTCAATTCCGCGTAGGAAAATTCCTGCGTCTTCGCTTCTTCTTTTTTATATTCCTGTAATAACCATAATCCGGTCAGGTTTTTCAGCACGCGGAACGAGCCGCAGATCCCGCCTTCGTTAGTGATATTATATTTAAACGTTTTTTCGTTGATGATCGGNNCATGTCCCCGAACTGATGTAGGCTGCATTATCGTTGGGTAGCGGACAGGCGGCCACTGCGGAGGCTGTGTCGTGGCTGCCGACGGCCAGGACCGGGATTTCCCCCAGGCCGGTTTCATTTCCGATTGCGGTATCCACATTGC
>PMBW01000236.1 GCA_003153075.1 Dehalococcoidia bacterium
TATTTGAAGCAAATTCCGCAGCCAGACAAGACAGACCTCCGTCCTGTATTTTAAAATCGGTAGTATCAAAATTACCGGTCAAAAAGGCAAACCGGACCGTTAATCCGTCGGTTTTATTGATAAATGCCACCAGTTCGTTAGCCACATCTTCCAGACGCTCCACTCCCATTTGGATCAATTCGCCGACCGGTATGGGGATCGGCACATCATAATCCGTGATCCCGCTGCCGTAAACCGGACGCCAGAGCCTTTGTGCCAACGCTTTGGCGTATTCAACCAAATTGACAGGCAAGGGCAGTGACGGAATGTCGCCCCGCCACACCACTACAAAGCCCATAATCTTATACCTTCTATCATTTGTCGCGGTAAATTTATCCTTGCCGTTGCCGCAGTAGGGNNTATAAACGGTGCCGCAAGTGTCCTGATAACACACCTCGAAAGGCGGATGGAAAAGCACGGTATCGTCAACCCAGGAATTCGGTTTAGTGCCGATTTCGCAAAGCTCACCGGCTTCCCGTACATCTTTCAAAATCCTGACCATCTCCTGGGGAAGTGTTATGGTTGCATTTTGCGCGTCGAAACTCCAGATTTGACTCAATTTATCAAAGGGTATTTTCTGGATTTTTTGCAGTTCGGGCGCGATCCCTTGAACATACTTATCCAAAGGCAATTTCTGTACATTATCCGGATTGTCCAGGTACCACCTGACCTCGCCCTGATCATTTGGGCAAGTTTCATTCCCCAGATAAAATGCATTGCCGTAACCCCTGTTCTTATCCGGTTCGACCTGCCTGATCACCGGCATCGGCAGCCACATCGGCCAGTTCCAGATATTACTCTCTTCACCGGCGCCGAGGCCGTTCACAATTTTGACGCCGAATGCCATCAGCGCGGTATTGCGCCGGTAATTATTGGAGTATTGCAGATCGGCCATAGTGGGCAGCGACACGCCAATTTCCTGTAAATCAAACTGGAACTTCTTTTGCAACGGCCCGATGGAAAAATCGAACTCTACCGTGCACACTTTGCGGGGATAATTCCTTTTGCTGCTGTAGAATAGTCTGTTACCTGATGGAATATCAGCGGGTATCACCCATGGTTTATTAAAATTGCAGCCGTAGATGAATACGTCAGGGTTAGGGTCCTCCATTGCTGAACCCCGTCTGATTGCGCCCGGCGTAGTCCCTTTCACTAGCGTGGTGAGGTTCTGCTTCAATAGATCGGGATAGGTGTCCTGGGGAGTGAAGCTGCCGCCGCTTTGCACGGCGTTTTTTGTGACGCCCAGTATGACGGGGACATTCAACAGGATACATAATGGCCAGCTATTGCCGGGGCCGTTCTTTTTGTCTACCGCCTTGATTTTCGTAAACAGTACAGGGCCGTGGCGACGGGCATCTTTCAGCTTTTTAAGGGTTTGAGAATCGGGAATAGTCACTTCGAGTTCCATTACTGAGCCCAGTCCCGGAATGGCAAAGGTCTTGTGGTTGGTGACATTAAAAAGCAGCACGGTACTGTCATCCGCTTCCACCGAATAACTGCCCCCTAACCCCGTAACATATACATAAATGGAATGCTCAGTTGCCGCGCCTTCAATAGTAGCCGCGGTGCTTATTTGCATTAGTTTGTCATACGAGTGAAGAGTGATCGGGGATAATGCTACACATAATATTACCGGCGCCATTTTTAACCTCCGTGAACAAGATATTAAATTGACAATTTAGTCCGATACTGGTTCCCATTCTACAGCTGAAAGGAGCGATATACAATAGTAAGAACGTTTTATTATAGCGAGGTTTGGTAATGACGGGAAAGGCAATATTGGTTATAACGAAGATAAAGATCCAAAATCAACAAAATTTCTTTACAATGCAACCAATCAACGGTATTATTGTGCTTATAACTGTATCTTGCAATCAGCCGGCGTAAGTTAGCCTTTTTCGCTATATTTAGAGTAATTCCGTGATAAGCAACTTGGCGGGGAGAATAAAAATGTGCCTTAATAAATTGTTCAAAAAATTCAAGAAGTCCGGTCCAACAACACCGGTAACACCAACAACGCCGTCCTCACCACCTGCTCCTGATTTACCCCCGTCTCAGCCAACGACCCTGCCGCATCCGGAAGAACCGATGGATCCCTCCCAGACTGCGATTAACACACCGATATCGGTAGTTTTTCAGAAATGGTACGACAATTGGTTAGTACCGGCAGAACAGCGGGATTACTGGAAAACCGCCATCGATGTACAGGTCTATGACGCTTATCCTCCGTCTTTGGGATTCAATCCGGGTACTCCTGCCGTCAGCTGGGAAGGCGGCGGGAAAAGGCACCTGGCTTGCCTGGCTCCGTGGTTCAATCCGGGTGTCACCGCCCACGAGCAGGCGCATAACAGTTATTCATTATTAACCGGCCAGCAAAAGGCAAACTTCGCGAACGATTATAAAGCTATACGAAATTCAGAACCGTTGATGGTCCTGATGTTCCAGCAACACAGCTATGCTTCAACCAATGATGTTGAGGCGCACGCTGAAATATATAGGTATATCGGCGAAAAAATGCCCGGGGTTTTAAAACAATACTACCCCAGATTATTTTAGGGGAGCTGCTTCCCTTAGTTGATCTTCAATGTCCCCCATACGTAGGCACTCCGGCTTTTTTAAGTGCTTCCGCAATATTGATTTCCAATTCCGTAGCTTCAACAGCGCTCATCGGGTTAAGATGCTCAAACAGATCGGGTAAAAGCTGCACACCCCATTTTTTCACGTATCTTGAGGCCTTATAACCTTCTTTATGCTGTTGAAACCGTTCCTCCGGTTTACGTATTGTTTTCCCCACGTACAAAGCGTAGCCCGAATGTTTTTTACCGGTAACTTTCAACAATACAATGTAAACCCTGCTTTTTACGCCCGGTTTATTATGGGTTTTCGCTGTAAAGCCTTTACATATTCTGGCAGCTTTTTTATACCAGGGAATCGGATCGTTGTCAGAGATCTCATTTATGCGGTTGAGCAGGTTAGCAAATCTGTCTTCCTGATTCTCCA
>PMBW01000098.1 GCA_003153075.1 Dehalococcoidia bacterium
TTTAATTCCACCGCGTTTTTGTCGTTATAAAACTGCACATAGTTTTTGTCTTCGTCCAGCAGGGTGGATTGATAACGGACAATACCGCCCAGCAATGCCAGGATCAGCAGGCTGATAGAGACGATCAATTTTTTCCGTTGGCGGAAGAAAAAAAGCAGGGGCAAAGGGAGCAGCGCAAAATCCAGCCAAATTGGATGCAGACTGACTTTACTGCCCAGCAGGATGCCAGCGATCCAGGCGCAACTGAGATAAATCAACAGCAAATAAATATCCTGTCAGTCCGCCACTGTGACCAGTGACTTGATCTGTGCGAGCAGTGCGGAGCTGATGCCGTCAATCTTGGTCAATTCTTCGACGCTGCGGAATAAACCGTTCTTCTGCCGGTAAGCGATGATTGCTTTGGCTTTAGCCGGACCGACTCCCGGCAGGGCTTCCAGCAGCCAGGATCCGGCGGTGTTGATATTGATTTTTTGTGTTGCGGCGGTGATGCCGGCAGCGGGGACGTTCAGTTCCAGACTGGCGGACCGACCGTTTGAAGCAACGCCGCCGGCGGACTCAATCAGCGACCCGATCGTATCTTCGCCGGAAAACGGGTAAATACCGGGATTCGCGACCGCACCGTTGATGTTAATATCGCCGCTGAGGGGTTCCCGGGTTGGTAAAATAATCTCGACAGGACGGCTGGGGCGGTACCGGGACCAGGCAATAGAACCGGTGATAACGATCACCGCAACGAGGAAAACGATTGCGATCGTCCAGTATCGGTTGAGCCTGGTTTCAGCCACGACTAACTCCCGGCATTATTTTACAGCAGATATGAGTGAATCGCTACAATAATAATGCTACAGGAGGAAGATGTCAAGGTGGGGAAGCACGAAATGGGGGTTAAGAAATTCTAAATATCGGTTCTTAAATACTAAATACTAATATCGAAATTCGAAACAAATGAAAAATAGGAAATCATAATTACCCGGTATTAATCAGGGCAACGAGCTTGCCGCGTGCTTACGTCCACGCAATGGGAAACGAATGTTGCCTGGCTTTATATTTTCTCAAGCAATGTGAAATATCCTTCCCGGCTAATTCCAAGAGTTTTCAGATTGTTCAGGATGATGAATACCGGGATATCGTTAATCATCGGGAAAATAACGGGACGTTTTAGCCCCTCTTTTTTGTAGATACAATGGTCACCTTTTGTTCTATCAAATTTGCACCCGGCCATTTGTAGGACTTTTTCAAAATCTTTCCAGTCAACAGGACTTAAGGCGGCAGGTTAACAACTCCCCTCTGCTATTTTCACTAATTCTTGCCTGTATACCGGCGGAGACCAGGAACTCTTGTTGTTAATAGTTCTTTTTTTCCATCCGCATTCGGTCAATACATCGTCAACCGTGCCCATTTCGATAATTTCATCAAGGAAAATCGTTGCGGCCTCAATGAATCTTGCCCTGGCTTGTTCTTCTGTATCGCCACAGGTAGAAAGATCCAAAGGAGGAGAAAACGCAACAACTTTTCTCCCGTCCATAAAATACATCACGGGAACCTTTCCGATTATGTGCTCCCCTTTTATACTTTGAACTTGTGCCTGTTTTTTTACCATTTGAATTTCCTTTATCAAGATCCCGCTGGCAACCAACTATCTATATTCCCAATATAGATTTTACAACTTAAAGGTATATCAAGTATTTGCTAATTGTCGATAATAATTATGGATAATAGTACAGACAGAAAAGCTACGGGTATTTCGCCTGAGAGGGACTCAAACTGAGGTCTCCAGCCACAAGGAGAATGACGAATATTGAAATTAGCACTCACTACGTTTACTTTGAAGTATTTGATTACAAAGTAACGTACTATAGCTTTAGTGAGGCTGTCCGAAAACTCCTGGATTGTCGGGTCATCCTCCAGAGGCGGACAAGCGCCCGACAATGACAAAAAACTACTTGGCCCTGAGCGCCGCCCGCAAGGCTTCTTCGGATTCGGCGGAAGTCACCGCGATGACCTGGTCGCCGGCTGCCAATTGGGTCGTCTGGATGGGGATTATCGGTTTCTGGTCTTTACGGATGATCAGGGAAAGCATACTCCCTGACGGCAACGAGAGGTCTTTCACCGCTTTACCGATGCTGGCAGAGCCGACCGGTATCCTGACCTCCACTACTTCCAGATTTCTCTCCGGGAAATCCATCAGGTGCGTCAACGGGTGCGTGGGGAGCGATTCCGTGATGTGTTCCATGATGACGTTGGTGCTGCTGATGGTAACGTCGATCCCCAGTTTCTTGAAAAGCCCTTCGTTCTTGGGATTTTTCAACCGGGCAAAGGTTTTCGGAACCTTGAATTTATGTTTGGCAATCTGGCAGGCTACCAGGTTGTGCTGGTCTTCCCCGGTCACCGCCACGAACATGTCAGCCCGTCCGGTCCCGGCTTCCATCAGCGTCGTCACTTCACAGCCGTCACCGCGCGCGCAAATCCCGCCCAGTTCATCATTGATCGTCTTGCAGACATTGGGATTTTGTTCGATAATGAGGACTTCGTGGCCTTCTTCCAGTAAAGCTTTGGCGAGGTAGTAGCCCACGCGTCCGCCGCCGATGATGAGAATGTACATGATCTACTCCTCAGCCCTCAACTCTCTTTTTCAAAATATCCGCGAAGATCGTGGTCGGGCTAAGCGTTTCCAACCCCAGTTTCTCGAAGATTTCCTGGCGTAACGGGTCGTAAATACGGCAGATTACCCGCGGCACATTGAAGATGTGTTTGGCGATCTGCGCCGCCATGATATTACGGTTGTCCCCCTGGGTGACGGCAATAAATACTTCGGTTTCGGTGATACCGGCGCGGATCAGGGATTCCTGGTCGATGCCGTTGCTGATGATGGCCTTGCCTTTATACTGGGGAGATAACCGGCGAAAACTGTAAGCATCAACGTCCAGGACTGTGACGCTGTGTCCGGCGGCATCCAATATATTAGCCAGCTGTCCGCCAGTGCGGCCGCATCCCATGATTATTACTTTTTTCATCGTTAATTTCTCACTGAACCCGGCTTGACCGGTACCAATGCTTTAGTATATCACAGCGCAGTTCGATTTGAGGAAACCTATCGGTTCTCAACGTTTGGGATTTTACTACCAAATGCGGTTCCTGTCAATGTGTGGGGATAAAGAGCGGTGGATAACCAGTTTTGAGTATTGAGTCAGGAGTCATCACGAAGAGCACAGCCGGCAAATGCCAGGATCCTGATGATTTAACAAGAGTTCAGGACATTGGGGGATCTTCTTGATTATTTTTATTTCACGCTTCCAGCAACATGGGTTCTTCTTCCAGCGGCACCTTATCCACGATCACCTCACAGGTAGCGCGCCGCATGATCTCCAGGCTGGTTTTACCCCATTGATTGGACGCCCGGGATTTAAGACCCACGCCCAGGATGATCGCATCAACGTCTTCTTCCGTAGCGACCTGCAGGATGCCGTCGGGGATACTGCGGTGCCGGATCGTGCGCTTGATGACTTTATAACCGTACCTCTGCGCGATGGCAGCGCCCGTGTCCAGGGCTTTGGCAGCCTTTTTTTCCTCTTCCGGCGCCGGATCATCCAAGGCCATGGAATAAGGGATAACAATGACATTTAACAGCACCATTTCCGCGCCCTGTTCCTGTCCGATGCGGCAGCCCAGACCGATCGCGCGTTCGGAAGGGAATGCGTCGGTAATCGAGACCAGCACCTTATGCATGGAGCTCAGGGAACTGTAGGCTTTGGCCGCTGACATGGTGGAGCCTTTCGGCACGCGGAACATCCAGATCAGCAGCGACGCCACCGATACCACGAAGACCGTTCCCAGTAAAATTCCCAGGGAAGTGGTATGAACCATGCGCTTTTTACCTCTTCTCCCGCAGTTGTTTCAGGCGCGTATAACCCAGCCAGAGGCGGTAAATCCCGAATCCGAGGAAAGCAAAACCCACCATCAGCCCCGGCGGGGAGATAGCGATCGTTATGGTGCGCCATAAAATCACGATGCCGAGGATAACCGCGATGACCCCGATCAGCAGTTTATATTTATCGGTTATCGTGAATTTTGTCGGTGGGGGCAGCTTTCGAAATATCACGTTTCACCTTCTTGTCGCGCTGCGCCAGCGCATTCTTATATGCTTCAACGAGATCGTATTCTTCGGCTCCGGTCAGGACGTCAATCTGCTCCTGTTCCCAGTTATGCTTGACGCTGTTAAGCAAAGGCAATTTGTTGCGTCTTCTCCATAAAAGATAATACACCAGACAAATAATTACCCAGGCCGGTCCGGCAATACGGCCGATGGCATGGGTGAAAATAACCTCAAACAAAATGAAACTGACGCCAATAAAACCTAAAATGCCCAGTAAGGGAAAATCGATCAGGCTGCCGCGGTGTTTTATTTTCACGTTGATCGGCATTTTGTAAGGGCGCGGTGAATACGGGTCTTTATAGCGCAAGACGATCAACGAGACAAAAACAATCATGTACCCAGCGGTGGCGCCGAAGGCATACATGTTGCCCAGGGTATCCATCACGCTGGGGGTGAGAAAGGCGAGCAGCGCTTCCAGCATGCCCATAAGGGAAAAAATGACGATCGTCCGCACCGGGGTGTGAAATTTCGGGTGAATTTTATCCAGCCAGCCGGTCACCAGGTGCAATTGACTCATCGAGAGAGTCAGGCGGGATGCCCCCATCACGCCGGTGTTGGCGCTGATCAGCAGAATGGTTGCTCCCAGCACGGCGGTAAAAGGTCCGGCTATTTGTCCCAGATAAGGAATTGACTTGGCTATTTGCGCGACAGGATCGCTGATGTTCGAAGCGAATTGCTGCCAGGGCAGGATACCCAGCCCGACNNACAAAGGAAATAATCGCCAGGCTTGACCCATACATAAACTGGTGGATACTGAGTGTATGCAGCGCCGCATTCCATTGGTTGGCCAGCAGCTGGGGATTCCAGGCCAGCACAAATCCCAGCAGGACGACCGTGGTTTCCAGTATCAGGTCCATTGCCCCAAGGATCTCATTCAAACGGGAGGACTGCCGCACGCCGCGGATATTAATCAGCATCAGTGAGAGGATAAGCACCATGGTNNGCGGAAGCGACGGCAAAGAGGGCAATATCGATCGTATAATCTAACAGAAGAGCGGCTCCGGCAACAAATCCCCAGAAATCGCCCAGGCCGCGCAAAGCAAAATAATGGCCGCCGCCGGCGACGGGATAGGTGGAGGAAAGTTCAGTATATCCCAGCCCGATCATGATGTAAATCA